>JAAYVT010000328.1 GCA_012517025.1 Phyllobacteriaceae bacterium
TCCGTCGCCGTGGCGAGGCCGGCGTACATCGAGCCGATCACCGCCACGATCAGCAGGATCACCGGGATCAGGAAGCGCGAGGCGGCGAGCTTTTCCGAGAAGGTGATCTTCGGCTCAGGCGTCGGCGCGTAGTCCTTCGCCGTCCTCGACCAGATCATCAGATAGACGGTGAACATCGCCGCCAGAACCAGGCCCGGCACGATGCCGGCCATGAACAGCTTGGTGATCGATTCGTTGATGGTGACGCCGTAGACGATCAAGGTCAGCGACGGCGGGATCATCAGCCCGAGGGTCGCGGCGCCGGCCAGCGTGCCGATCACCATCCGCTCCGGATAGCCGCGCTTCTTCAACTCCGGTACCGTCATCTTGCCGACCGTCGTCAACGTCGCGGCGGACGAGCCGGAGACGGCGGCGAAGATGGTGCAGCCGGCGATGTTGGTGTGCAGGAGCCCGCCGGGCAGGCGGCCCATCCACGGCGCCAACCCCTTGAACATGTCCTCCGACAGCCGGGTGCGGAACAGGATCTCGCCCATCCAGATGAACAGCGGCAGCGCGGTCAGCGACCACGACGAGGCGGTCGACCACATCGCGGTGATCATCGCGTCGCCGGCCGGCCGCGCCGTGAACAGGATCATCCCGACCCAGGCGACGCCGATCAGCGACAGCCCGACCCACACGCCGGTGCCGAGCAGGAAGAACAGGACGAAGAGAAAGAGGGCGGCGAATTCGACCTGATCCATCGTCCCTCACTCCGACCGGATCACGTCGTCGGAGACGTCGCGGATGCCGTGCCGACCGGTGACGAGCACGCGCAGAAAATGATCGAGAAAGGCGATCGCCAGCAGGATCGCGCCTGCCGCCATCGTCGTCTGCGGGATCCACAACGGCGTCGCGTCGAGCCCCTGGCTGAGATCGCCGAGCTTGCGCGACCACACCACCGCTTTGCAGGCGTACCACGCGACGTAGATCGCGATGGTCGCGCCGATGCCGAAGGCCCACACCTCGAGCCAACGCCCGAGGCGCCGGCCGAGGCTGGCGTGCAGCATGGTGACGCGGATGTGGTAGCCGCGATCGAGGGCGGTGGCGAAGGCGAGGAACGCCGAGGCCGCCATCAGATAGCCGGCGTAGTCGGTCGACCCGCGCAGCGAGATGCCGGACCAACGCGCCACCATCTGCGCCACGATGATGGCGAAGACTCCGAACAACGCCACCGACGCCAGAATGCCGCCGAGGCGATAGAGAGCGTCGAGCCCGACGCGCAGCATGCGGTAGATCACGGTCGACAGGTCCTCGAGCCCGGCGGAAGGGGACCGGCGGCGATCGATCGCCGCCGGCGCGCGCTCACTTCTCGTAGGCGTCGATGATCGCCTTGCCGGCCGGGCCGGCCTTGGCTTCCCACTCGGCGGTCATCGTCTTGCCGAAGCCGTCGAGCTGCGTCTTGAGTTCGGCGCCGGGCGCCGAAACCGCCATCTTGTTGGCGGCGAGCGCGTCGATGTACTTCTGCGTCAAGGCCTTGGCCTGGGCGAGGCCGGATGCCGCCGCCTCGTCGCCGCATTTCTTCACCGCCGCCTGCCGATCGGCCGGCAGGGCGTCGAAGGCATCCTTGTTGGCGAAGACCACGTTGCGCGGCAGCCAGGCGTCGACGGTGTAGAAGTTCGTCATGTACTCCCACGCCTTGACGTCGAAGCCGGTCGAGCCGGACGAGATGAAGGCGTCGGCGACGCCGGTGGCGAGCGCCTGCGACAGGTCCGCCGCTTCGATCTGCACCGGGATCATGCCGGCGAGTTCGGAAATGCGCGCGGTGGCGACCGAATAGGAGCGGAACTTCACGCCCTTGAGGTCGGCGACGGTGGTCACCGGCTTCTTGGTGTAGAGCCCCTGCGGCGGCCACGGCACGGCGTAGACGTAGACCAGGTTCTGGCTCGAAAGCAGCTTCTCGAGCTCCGGCCGCGCCGCGGTCCACAGCTTCTCCGAGGCGTCGAAGGAGGAGGCCAGGAAGGGGATCGAATCGACGCCGAACAGCGGGTTCTCGTTGGCGTGCGCCGAGATCAGGCGTTCGCCGATCGGCGCCTGTCCGGTCTGCACCGCGCGCTTGATGTCGTTGCCTTTGAACAGCGCGCCGTTCGGATGGACCGTCACGTCGAGCTTGCCGGCGGTCGCGCCCTTGACGCAGGCGGCGAAGGCGACCGCCGTCTCGGTGTGGTAATTGGTCGCCGGATAAGCGGTCGGCATGTCCCAGCCTTCCGCCCGCGCGCTCGTTGCTGCGAACCCTTGCGCCGCCGCGACCAGAACCGCGAATCCGACTGCCGATGCCTTCATGACGACCGTCCTCCGATGATGGATGGGGCCCGTGCCGGATTCCACCGCGTCACGGGTGCCGGCGAGAAAAAGACTTCCCTCGAGGCCTGTATACCGATCATGATGCATATGATCGGACCGTCAAGACGAAATGTCGTCCCTCGTTGGCGCGATTCGAGGCTGCCTCGAAACCGGGCGGAAAGGGGATTGCATTCGTCGGCGAAGGGTCGTCATCTGCCGGAAATGCAAGTCTGAATACCGAGGAGAATCGAGGCATGGCGGAACGGGTCGTCGTGATCGGGGCCGGCGCCGTCGGCGCGGCGATCGCGGTGGAGACGGCGAAGCGCGGCTTCGCCGTGACGTTGGTCGAACCCGAACCGCCGGGCGGCGAACAGGCGGCGAGCTTCGGCAACGCCGCTTGGCTGTCGGTGCAGTCGGTGATCCCGCCGGCCGAGCCCGGGGTGTGGAAGAAGGTTCCCGGCTATCTGCTCGATCCGCTCGGCCCGCTCGCCATTCGCCCGTTGCACATGCCCTTCATCGCGCCCTGGCTGGTGCGCTACATGGCGGCGGCGTGGACCCGCGACCGGGTCTTGAAGATCGCCGAGATCCTGCGCCCCTTCCTGGCCTCGGCGCCGCGCCTCAACGCCGAACTGGCGGCGGAGGCCGGGGTGCCGGAACTCGTCGCCGCGACCAGCGGCCTGATGCACGTCTTCCGCGACCGCGCCCATTTCGAAAGCGAGGCGACGAGCTGGGGCGTGCGCCGCGCCGTCGGCATCGAATGGGACGAGCTCGGCCCCGACGAGATCCGCAGACTTCAGCCCGACCTCGATCCCGCCTATCGCTTCGCCGCGTTGGTCGGAGCCGGCGGCCACTGCCGCGATCCCGGCGGCTTCGTCGCGGCGGTCGCGGCCCACGCCGAACGGCTCGGGGTGAAGCGCGTCGCCGCCCGCGCCCTCGACTTCGCCTTCTCCGACGACCGGTTGACCGGTGTCGTCACCGAGGCCGGCACGATCCCCGCGACCCGCGCGGTGCTCGCCGCCGGCATCCGCTCCGACGCCCTCGCCCGCAAGCTCGGCTTGTCGGTGCCGCTGGAGAGCGAACGCGGCTATCACGTCCGCTTCGAGGGCCTCGACGCCGGCCCCGGCGCCACTCCGATCATGGTGCACGACCGCAAGGTGGCGATCACTCGCCTCGCCACCGGCCTGCGCGTCGCCGGACAGGTCGAGCTCGCCGGGCTCGACGCACCGGCGAATCCGCGCCGTGCCGAGGTGCTGCGCACCCATCTCCTCGCCGTCTTCCCCGGCCTCGCCGACCGCATCCGCGCCGCCGTGGCGAAGACGTGGCTCGGCCACCGCCCCTCGACCCCCGACGGTCGCCCGGTGATCGGCCGCTCGCCGCGTCCCGACGTGCTGGTCGCCTACGGCCACGGCCACATCGGTCTGGCCAGCGCCCCGATGACCGCCCGCATCGTCGCCGACCTGCTCGGCGGGAAAAAGCCCGAGATCCCGATCGACGGCTTCGCCCCCGATCGCTTCCACGCTTTCGCAGGACACCCAGCATGACCTCGACCGGACCGATCGCGCGCGGCGGCAAGGCGATCTACGGCGCCCCCCTCGGCATCTTGATGCTGGAAGCGCGCTTCCCCCGCATCTTCGGCGACATGGGCAACGCCGAGACCTGGCCCTTCCCGGTGCTCTACCGGGTGGTGCGCGGGGCGAGCCCGGAGAAGGTGGTGCTCGGCGGTGCGGCCGGCCTGCTGCCCGACTTCGTCGAGGCGGCGCGCGACCTGGTTCGTCTGGGAGCCGAGGCGATCACCACCAACTGCGGCTTCCTCGCGCTGTTCCAGAAGGAACTCGCCGAGGCCGTCGGCGTGCCGGTCGCCACTTCCTCGCTGATGCAGGTGCCATGGGTACAGGCGACGCTGCCGCCGGGCAGACGCGTCGGCATCGTCACCGTCTCCGCCGCGACCCTGACGCCGGCCCATCTTTCCGCCGCCGGGGTGCCGCTCGACACCCCGATCGCCGGCACCGAGGGCGGCTGCGAATTCTTCCGCGTGCTGATCAAGGCGGAGAAGGACGACATGGACGTCGGCCTCGCGGAGGCCGACGTGGTCGCCGCCGGCCGCGATCTCGTCGCTCGCCATCCGGAGGTCGGTGCGATCGTGCTCGAATGCACCAACATGCCGCCCTACGCGGCGGCTCTCGCCGAGGCGGTCGGCCGCCCGGTCTACGACGTCTATTCGCTGGTCTCCTGGTTCCACGCCGGAGTGAGGCCGCGCCGGTTCCGCTAGAGAACGAACGAAGGGGGGAGCCATGGGGGAGGAGACCGACAGCGTCGTCGATCGGGTCTACGAGGCGGTGAAACGCATGGCCGTCGCCTACGACTTGAAGCCCGACGAGCGCCTCAACGAAGGCCGGCTCGCCGCCCGGCTCGGGGTCAGCCGCACCCCGCTCCGCGAGGCGTTGAACCGCCTCACCACCGAGGGCTTCCTGCGTTTCGTCCCCGGCCAGGGCTTCTTCTGCCGGGCGCTCGATCCGCGCGAGGTGTTCGAGCTCTACGAGCTGCGCAAGGCGATCGAGGTGGCGGCGATCCCACTGGCGGTGGAACGGGCGACCGACGCCGAGATCGGATCGCTCGCCGGCTTCCTCGCCGAGACCTCGCCGGAACGCCCCGGCCGCACCACCGCCGATCTGACCGACCTCGATGAGACCTTCCACCACCGCTTGATCGGGCTGGCGAAGAACGCCGAGATGCTGCGGGTGCTGGAGAACGTCGACGCCCGCATCCGCTTCGTCCGCTGGACCGCGATGAACGTCGACGCGCGGGCGAAGACGCAGGCCGAGCACCGCGCGGTGGTCGAGGCGATCGCCCGTCGCGACCCGGCCGCCGCGATCGCCGTGCTCGAGCACCACATCGACGGCCGGCTCGACCGCATCACCGCCGCGATCCGCGAGGGCCTCGCCCAGATCTATCTGCAACCCCGCCGAGACGAGAGCAGCCGATGACGCCTGTCGAACCCGCCGCCTGGGACTTCTGGATCGATCGCGGCGGCACCTTCACCGACGTGATCGGCCGCGCCCCCGACGGTCGGCTCCTCGCCCGCAAGGTGCTCTCCGAGAACCCCGGCGCCTATGCCGACGCCGCCACCCACGGCATCCGTCTGGTGCTGGGTCTTCCCGCCGGCGCGCCGATCCCGGCCGGTCTGGTGCGCGAGGTGCGGATGGGCACGACGGTCGCCACCAACGCCCTGCTCGAGCGCAAAGGCGAGCGCACCGCGCTCCTCACCACCCGCGGCTTCCGCGATGCCCTGGCGATCGGCTACCAGGAGCGCAAGAAGATCTTCGCCACCCGCATCGTCAAGCCGGAAGCGCTCTACGACACGGTGGTCGAAATCGACGAGCGCGTCCTCGCCGACGGCACCGTCGAGACGCCGCTCGACGAGGCCGCCGCCCGCGGCGCGTTGGAGTATCTCCGCGCCGACGGCTTCGACGCGGTGGCGATCATCTTCCTGCACGCCTGGGCCTTTCCCGCCCACGAGGCGGCGGTCGGTCGCATCGCTCGCGACATCGGCTTTTCGCAGGTGTCGGTGAGCCACGAGGTGTCGCCGCTGATCAAGCTGGTCGGGCGCGGCGACACCACCGTCGTCGACGCCTATCTCTCGCCGGTGCTGGCGGCTTACGTCGCCCGCGTCGCCGCCGACCTCGACGCGGAGAGAAGCGGCATCCGCCTGATGTTCATGATGTCGTCGGGCGGGCTCACCGCCGCGACCCTGTTTCAGGGCAAGGACGCCATCCTCTCCGGCCCGGCCGGCGGCGTCGTCGGCCTCGCCGCCTCCGGCGCGGCGGCGGGCTTTCCGCGCGTCATCGGCTTCGACATGGGCGGCACCTCGACCGACGTCGCCCATTTCGACGGCGATTACGAACGCGCCTTCGAGACCGAAGTCGCCGGCGTCCGCGTCCGCGCCCCGATGATGCAGATCCACACGGTGGCCGCCGGCGGCGGCTCGATCCTGCACTTCGACGGCGAACGATTTCGCGTCGGCCCGGACTCCGCCGGCGCCGATCCCTGCCCCGCCTGCTACCGCCGCGGCGGCCCGCTCGCCGTCACCGACGCCAACGTCATGGTCGGCAAGCTCTCGCCCGAGTTCTTCCCCGCCATCTTCGGCCCGGAGCAGAACCAACCGCTCGACGTCGAGACGGTCCGGGCGAAGTTCTCCGACCTCGCGGAGCGCATCGGCGACGGTCGCAGCCCGGAAGACGTCGCCGACGGCTTCATCCGCATCGCCGTCGCCAACATGGTCGAGGCGATCAAGAAGATCTCGGTGCAGCGCGGCTACGACGTCACCCGTTATGCGCTGAACTGCTTCGGCGGTGCCGGCGGCCAGCACGCCTGCCTCGTCGCCGACGCGCTCGGCATGACCTCGATTCTGGTTCATCCGCTGTCGGGCCTGCTCTCCGCCTACGGCATGGGCCTCGCCGACGTCCGCGCAACGCGCCAGAAGACCCTCGCCGTCCCGCTCGACGCCGAGGCCCCCGCCGCGCTCGCCACCCTCGCGGAAGAGCTGCGCGCCGACGCGCGCGCCGATCTCCTCGCCCAGGGCATCGCCGAGGCGGAGATCGAGACGAAGGTGCGCGCCCATCTCCGCCTCGCCGGCACCGACACCACCCTCGCCGTCGACGTCGCCTTCCCCGGCCGCGACGATCCGGCCAGTCTCCACGCCGAGTTCGAAGCCGTCCATCGCCGTCGCTGGGGCTTCGTCGCCGCCGCCCGGGCGGTGGTGATCGAATCCGTCGAGGTCGAAGTGATCGGCGGCGGGGCGCGTGCCACCGAGGCGGCGGCGAGCGTGACGCACGCCGGCACCCCGGAGATCGCGAAGCGCACCCGCTTCCACTCCGGCGGCGAGAGCCACGACGCGGCGGTGGTGCTGCGCGCGGCGATGCGGCCGGGTCAGGCGATCGCCGGCCCGGCGATCGTCATCGAGGCCAACCAGACCATCGTCGTCGAGCCGGGCTGGCGGGCCGAACTCACCGCCCGCGACCACGTCGTGCTGACCCGGGTGACGGCGTTGCCGAAGCGGAAAGCGGTCGGCACCGCCGCCGACCCGGTGATGCTGGAGATCTTCAACAATCTCTTCATGTCGATCGCCGAGCAGATGGGGGTGACGCTGCAGAACACCTCCGCATCGGTCAACATCAAGGAACGGCTCGACTTTTCCTGCGCGATCTTCGACGCGGCCGGTACGCTCGTCGCCAACGCCCCGCACATGCCGGTGCATCTCGGCTCGATGGACGCCTCGGTCGCCACCGTCATCCGCGAGACCGCCGAGATCCGCCCCGGCGACGTCTTTCTCCTCAATGCCCCCTACAACGGCGGCACCCATCTGCCCGACCTGACCGTCTGCACCCCGGTGTTCGACGAGCAGGGGGCGACCATCCGCTTCTGGGTGGCGAGCCGAGGGCACCACGCCGACGTCGGCGGCATCTCGCCCGGCTCGATGTCGCCGAACGCCGCCACCATCGAGGAGGAGGGCGTCTACATCGACGACTTCCTGCTGGTCGATCGCGGTCGCTTCCGCGAGGCGGAACTGCTCGATCTGCTGACCGGCGCCCGCTTCCCGGCCCGTAATCCGGCCCAGAACGTCGCCGATCTCCAGGCCCAGGTGGCGGCCAACGAAAAGGGCGTCGCCGAGCTCGCCAAGATGATCGACACCTTCGGCGCCGAGGTCGTCGACGCCTACATGGGCTACGTCCAGGACAACGCCGCCGAGAGCGTCCGCCGTGCCCTCGATCGCCTCGCCGACGGATCCTTCGTCCACGAGATGGATCAGGGCTGCCGCATCGCGGTGGCGGTCCGGGTCGATCGCGACGAGCGGGAGGTGACGGTCGACTTCACCGGCACCTCGCCGCAGCGCGCGGATGCCTTCAACGCGCCGATGCCGGTGACCCGCGCCGCCGTGCTCTACGCCTTCCGCGTCCTGGTCGACGCCGACATCCCGATGAACGCCGGCTGTCTGCGCCCGGTCCGCATCGTCGTGCCCGAAGGGACGATGCTGTCGCCGAAATGGCCGGCGCCGGTCGTCGCCGGCAACGTCGAAGTGAGCCAGGTCGTCACCGATTGTCTCTTCGCCGCCCTCGGTGCGATGGGCTCTGGCCAGGGCACCATGAACAACCTCACCTTCGGCGACGATCACGTCCAGTATTACGAGACGATCGCCTCCGGCGCCCCCGCCGGCCCCGGCTTCGACGGCGCCCCGGCGGTCCAGACCCACATGACCAATTCGCGGCTGACCGATCCGGAGATCCTGGAGACCCGCTTCCCCGTGGTGCTCGAGGACTTCCACATCCGGCGGGGCTCCGGCGGGCGTGGCCGTTGGTCGGCCGGTGACGGCACCGAACGGACGCTCCGAGCGCGCCGCAGGCTCGACTTCGCCATCCTCTCCGGTCATCGTCGGGTGCGGCCGTTCGGTCTGCACGGGGGAGAAGACGGCGCCCTCGGCGTCAATCGCGTCCGCCGTCTCGACGGCTCGGTCGAGATTCTGCCCGGCGCCGCCCACACCGTGTTGGAGCCCGGCGAGGCCTTCACCGTCGTCACTCCGACCGGCGGCGGCTGGGGGACGCCGGAGGCGTGAGGCGAGAGACCAGCGAGGCGGCGACATGCGCATCCCTTCGACCCAGGCGCTGCGCGCCCTCGACGCCTTCGCCCGGCTCGGCAGCGTCCAGCGCGCCGCCGACGAGCTGAACCTCACCCGCTCGGCCGTCTCCCATCAGCTGAGCGCGCTCGCCGACGATCTCGGCTTCACCCTGATCGAGCGCGCCGGCAAGGGCGCGCGGCTGACCTCCCGCGGCCTCGCCTACGCCGCCGACATTCGCCGTGCCCTCGGCCTCGTCGAGGAGGCCGGCGCTCGTCAACGCGAGATCCGCCTCGGCGGTCGTCTCACCGTCAGCTGCGCCGCCGGTTTCGGGTCGCTGTGGTTGTGCCCGCGCATCGGCGATTTCCGCGCCCGTCATCCCGACGTCGCGTTGACCCTCGTCACCCCGCGCCGTCTCGATCTGATCGAGGACACCGAGGCCGACGTCTGGATCGCCTTCGGCACCGGTCCCTGGCCGGAGCGCCGCTCCAAGCTGATCGGCACCGTCGATCTGACCCCGGTGTGCTCGCCGGCGCATCTGAACCGTGTCGGCGGCTTTTCCGAACCCGGCGAACTGCTCTCCCAACCGCTGCTCCATCTCGTCGATTGGGACGATTGGCGGCGTTGGACCGACGCCGCCCGCATCAAGGCGGCGCGGGTCGAGCGCGGCGTCGTCTTCTCCGACCTCAACTTGGTGCTCGCCGCCGCCGCCGCCGGTCAGGGCATCGCCATCGGCGACGAACTCACCTGCAGCCGCGCCTTCGCCGAGGGTCGGCTGGTGCGCCCCTTCGACATCACCGTGCGCTCGGTGCGCGCCTATCATCTGATCGTCGCGCCCGAACGCACCGACGATCCGCTGGTCGCCGCCTTCGTCGATTGGCTGGAGGAGGGCCTCTCGGCGTACGGGGTGCTCAGCAAATGAGCCGCCGCGCGAGGCAGCTTCGAACAATTCCTGAGCAGCGTCGATGAGGTGAAACATGCTCACCAAAAACGCGAAAACAAATCATTTGCGGTGAAAAATTCCGACGACTAGCGTGGTTTCCCGTAGAGAGGACGGGGCCATGCAGCGACAGCGTCACGCCGCCGAGATCCGCGCCGAGGCGATCGGCAAGCGCTACGGCGCCTTCGAGGCGTTGAAGGCGATCGACCTCGACATCGGTCGCGGCGAGTTCGTCACCCTGCTCGGCCCCTCCGGCTCGGGCAAGACCTCGTTCCTGATGATCCTCGCCGGTTTCGAGCGCGCCACCTCCGGCCGCCTGCTGCGCGACGGCGTCGACATCACCGCGCAAGCCCCCGAAGGCCGCAACTTCGGCATGGTGTTCCAGGGTTACGCCCTGTTCCCGCACATGAGCGTCGCCGGCAACGTCGCCTTTCCCTTGATGGTGCGCGGCGTCGGCACGGAAGAGATCCGCCGCCGGGTCGGTGAGATGCTGGAGCGGGTCGGGCTCTCCGCCCATGCGGGCAAGCTCCCGTCGCAGCTCTCCGGCGGCCAGCAGCAGCGCGTCGCGCTCGCCCGCGCCCTCGTCTTCGAGCCCGACGTCCTGCTTCTCGACGAACCCTTCTCCGCCCTCGACAAGAACCTGCGCGCCGCGATGCAGGACGAGATGAAGCGGCTCCACCGCGAGTTCGGCACCACTTTCGTCTTCGTCACCCACGACCAGGAAGAGGCGCTGGCGCTCTCCACCCGCATCGCCATCTTCGATCGCGGTCGTCTGCTCCAGGCCGGCACCCCGCGCGACGTCTACGAGCGCCCGATCGACCGCTTCACCGCCGAATTCCTCGGCGAGATCGATCTGCTGCCGCTCGAAGGCGCCCACCGCGACGGCGATTGGATCGTCGGCCGCTTCGAGGGCGCGACTCTCGCCGCTCCGGCCGGACCGCTCGCCGAGGGCGAGGCACCGCTGATCGGCGTCCGCCCCGAGCACGTCCGCTTGACCCTCGCCGACGCGACGTTCGCCGCGGATGACAACGCCGTGCCGGTGCGTCTCGTCGATCGCACCTATCTCGGCGCCCGCACCCGGCTCGATCTCGAGACCGCCGCCGGTCGCCGCCTCGGCGCCGAGGTTTCGACCTCCGACCCCGCCGCCGCGCTGCCGGACGGCGCCGCGCTCGCCTTCGTCTTCTCCCGCGCCGACGGACACCTCGTCCGCGACGCCGCATCCCCCGCCTGACCCCACCGCTCCCCGCGAGCCCCACGGCCAAGGAGACCCACGATGGATCGGAATTTCATGAAAGACTGCTTCGGCCTGCTCGAGGAGGCGCACGCCTCCGGCCGCCTCGATCGTCGCGGCTTCCTCAAGGCCGCCGCCCTCCTCGGCGTCGCCCCGATCGCCCTGCGCGCCGGCTCGGCCGAAGCCGCCGGCTCCGATCTGGTTCTCGTCAACTGGGGTGGCGACGCCTCCAAGGCCTACGACGCCGCTTTCGGCAAGGGCTACGCCAAGGCGACCGGCATCACCGTGAAGCAGGACGGCACCGGCCCGACCGAGGGCGCCATCACCGCCCAGTTCAAATCCGGCAAGCCGACCTGGGACGTCATCGACGCCGATCCCTATTCGGCGATCGCGCTCGGCAAGCAGGGCATGCTCGAGCCGATCGACTACGCGGTGGTCGACAAGGCCAAGACCCGTCCCGGCATGGCTTGGGACTACGAGGTCGCGACCTATTTCTACAGCTACGTCATCGCCTACGATTCCGAGAAGTACGGCGCGAACGCGCCGAAGAGCATGGCCGACTTTTTCGACGTGAAGAAGTTTCCGGGCAAGCGCGCCCTCTACAAGTGGGGCGCCGGCATGTGGGAAGCCGCGCTGATGGCCGACGGCGTCGCCCCCAAGGATCTCTATCCGCTCGACCTGACGCGCGCCCACGCCAAGCTCGCCGCCTTCAAGGACAACGTCGTGACCTATTGGGGCGGCGGCGCCGAGAGCCAGAACGCGCTGCTCTCCGGCGAGTGCTCGATGGCGCTGATCTGGTCGACTCGCGCCCAGCTGGTCGAGAAGGACAGCGACGGCCGCATCAAATACGTCTGTGACGAGGGCATCCTCACCCCCGGCGGCATGGCGGTGATCAAGAACAACCCGGCCGGCAAGGACGCCGCGATGAAGTTCGTCGCGGCCGCCCAGGATCCCGCCGGTCAGATCGTGATGTTCGACATGCTCGGCCAGGGCCCGGCCAATCCGGCCGCCGACGCCCTCATCCCGGTGGAGAAGAAGAAGCTCAACTGCGCCGATCCGGCGAA
>JAAYVT010000329.1 GCA_012517025.1 Phyllobacteriaceae bacterium
CGGCCGCCCGGCGCTCGCCGCGTCCCTCGACGCGACCGCCGCTCGGTTGGGTGCGCCAGCCGGTCGCCGACACGATCACGGTGCGGCGGCCACGGAAATCGGTCTCGCAGACGATGTGGCCGTGCTCGGCCATGTAGGAGAGCAACCAGCGCCCGCGCGACGGCGAATGGCTGCCGTAGGCGCGCGCCAGGACGTCGTCGGAGGGACAGGCCTCGCCGGCCCGCGCCGCGCGCGCCACCATCAGGAAGACGCCTTGCATTTCCTCCGGCAGATCCTCGGCCGCCGCGATGATCCCCTCCCACGCCTCGTCGCCGGCGCTGGCGCCGATACCGGCGCGGGCGAGGGCGAGGCGCTTGCGGAAGCTCGGCATGTCCTGCGCCACCTCGCCGAGGCGGCGCAGCCGGCAATGGAAGACGAAGTCCTGATGGATCAGCGGGATCGGCCGGAACGCCGCTTCCGGATCGGAGAGGATCTCGGCGAAGATCTCGTCGAGCGCCGCCTCGATCTCCTCCGCCGACAGGCGAGGGGTGTCCTCGGCCGGCTCCGGGGCGCTCGTCGGACGGCCGGCGGCGACCTGGGCGAGGAGCTCGGTGGTGCCGAGCTTCGGGGCGCGCGGCGCCGGCGCCGGGCGGGCGGCGATCTCCTCGGCCGGGACGGGCGCGAAGATCAGGTCCTCCAGCGTCTCGCGCGGCATCTCGGGCAGCGGCATCAGCTCCGGTCGGCCGGAACGGCCGCGCGTCGAAACCGTGCCGATGCGGATCGGCGTCGGCCGGCGGTAGAGCGCCGGGCCGAGGGCGACGAACTGGCCGGGGACGAGATCGCGGAAGGCCTCCGCCTGGCGCCGCTCCATGCCGAGGAGGTCGGCGGCGCGGGCCATGTCGATGTCGAGGAAGGTGCGGCCCATCAGGAAGTTGGAGGCTTCCGCCGCGACGTTCTTGGCGAGCTTGGCGAGGCGCTGGGTGGCGATCAACCCGGCGAGGCCGCGCTTGCGGCCGCTGCACATCAGGTTGGTCATCGCCCCGAGCGAGGTCTTGCGCGCCTCGTCGGAGACCTCGCCGGCGATCGCCGGGGCGAACAGCTGGGCCTCGTCGACGGCGACCAGCATCGGGTACCAGACGTCGCGATCGGCGTCGAAGAGGCCGTTGAGGAAGGCGGCCGCCGCCCGCATCTGATCCTCGGCGTCGAGCCCCTCGAGGGTGAGGACGCAGGAAGCGCGATGGCGGCGGATGCGATCGGCGATGCGGGCGAGCTCGGCCGGCGAGCGCTCGGCATCGACGACGACGTGGCCGAAGGCCTCGGCGAGGGTGACGAAATCGCCCTCCGGATCGATCACCGCCTGCTGCACGTGCGGCGCCGACTGCTCCAAGAGACGGCGCAGCAGGTGCGACTTGCCCGAGCCGGAATTGCCCTGGACCAGCAGGCGGGTGGAGAGCAGCTCCTCGAGATCGAGACGCGCGGTCTCGTTCGTCGCGTTGGTGCCCAGATCGATTCCGACCTTCATGCCGCCTCTCGCCTCGTGGAGGCCGCGACCCTAACATGCCGGACCTCGGCATCGACCGCTTTCCGATCACCTCTCCACAGGAGATCGATCCTCTCCCGGCTCGCGGCGTCACGCCTCGTCGGGATGCTGCGGGATGCCCGGGATGCGCGGCAGGAATTCGGCGGCGCGGGAGATGACGAAGTCGATCAGGGCGCGGGTCGCCGGCATCGCCCGCCGACGCGCCGGCCGCACCACGTACCAGCGCCGCCACAGCGGCAGACCGACCACGTCGAGCACCGCCAGACGGCGGTCCTCGACCTCGGCCGCCACCGTGTGGGCGGAGAGGAAGGTCAAGCCGAGCCCGGCCATCACCGCCTGTTTGATCGTCTCGTTGGAGCCGATCTCCATGCCGATCTTGGGGGCGAGATCGGAACGTCCGAGGAAATGCTCCATCAGCGTGCGGGTGCCCGATCCCGGCTCGCGCACCAGGAAGGTGCGATCGGCGAGCCGCGCCGGCGCGATTCGCTTCTCGCCGACCAGCGGGTCGTCGGGGGCGGCGATCACCACGTGCGGATGATCGCCGATCGCCGCGCTCTCCGGCATCACCGCCTCGGGCGGTCGGCCCATGATCGAGAGGTCGAAGCCGCCCGCCTCGAACCGCGACAGAATGTCCGAGCGGTTGCCGACCACCAGCTCCAATTCGACGCGGGGATGCTCGCGGGCGAAGGCGGCGAGCAGGCGAGGGGCGAAATATTTGGCGGTCGAAACCACCCCGACGGTGACCCGGCCGCTGTCGGGGGTGCGCATCGCCTCGATCGTCGCCCGGGTCTCGCGCAGCACGTCGTCGATGCGTCGGGCCGCGTCGAGGATCTCCCGACCGGCGGCGGTGGGCACCAGACCGGTCGGATCGCGCTCGAACAGCGGCAAACCGACCTCGTCCTCGAGCAACCGCATCTGCGCCGTCACCGCCGGCGGGGTGACGTGAAGCGCCTCCGCCGCGGCGACGAAGGAACGGCCTCGGGCGGCGGCGGCGGCCATGCGGAGTTGCTTCAGGCTGACGTTGCGCATGGGCTTCAGATTATCTGAATACGGAAGAAAGGAAATACGAATTTATTTAATTCGGACGTCACGGCAGTCTGCCCCCCACGACGCGAACGAGGGAGCGCCCCGATGACCGTGATGGAAAAGCCCACCGCCCCGCTCGACCCCAAGAAGCGCTACGGCGCGGGTGTGCTGAAGTACGCCCAGATGGGCTACTGGGACGGCGACTACGAGCCGAAGGCGACCGATCTCCTGGCGCTGTTCCGGATCACCCCGCAGACGGGCGTCGATCCGATCGAAGCCGCCGCGGCGGTCGCCGGCGAATCGTCCACCGCCACCTGGACGGTGGTGTGGACCGATCGGCTCACCGCCTGCGACAGCTACCGTGCCAAGGCCTACAAGGTCGAGCCGGTGCCGGGGCAGCCGGGACAGTACTTCTGCTGGGTCGCCTACGACCTGATCCTGTTCGAGGAAGGCTCGATCGCCAACCTCACCGCCTCGATCATCGGCAACGTGTTCTCGTTCAAGCCGCTGAAGGCGGCGCGGCTCGAGGACATGCGCTTCCCGCCGGCCTACGTGAAGACCTTCAAGGGGCCGCCGACCGGCATCGTCGTCGAGCGCGAGCGCCTCGACAAGTTCGGCCGGCCGCTGCTCGGCGCCACCATCAAGCCGAAGCTCGGGCTCTCGGGCAAGAACTACGGCCGGGTGGTCTACGAGGGCCTCAAGGGCGGTCTCGACTTCACCAAGGACGACGAGAACATCAACTCGCAGCCGTTCATGCACTGGCGTGATCGCTTCCTCTACGGCCAGGAAGCCGTGATGAAGGCGACCGCCGACACCGGCGAGATCAAGGGGCATTACCTCAACATCACCGCCGGCACGATGGAGGAGATGTACCGCCGCGCCGAATTCGCCCGCGACCTCGGCTCGTGCATCGTGATGATCGACCTCGTCATCGGCTGGACGGCGATTCAGTCGATGTCGGAGTGGTGCCGCGCCAACGACATGCTGTTGCACATGCATCGCGCCGGTCACGGCACCTACACCCGGCAAAAGAACCACGGCGTGTCGTTCCGCGTCATCGCCAAGTGGCTCCGGCTCGCCGGCGTCGACCACCTGCACGCCGGCACCGCGGTCGGCAAGCTCGAGGGCGATCCGATGACGGTGCAGGGCTACTACAACGTCTGCCGCGAGGCGAAGAACGCGGTCGATTACCAGCGCGGCCTGTTCTTCGAGCAGGACTGGTGCGACCTGCGCAAGGTGATGCCGGTCGCCTCGGGCGGCATCCACGCCGGGCAGATGCACCAGCTGTTGAACCTCTTCGGCGACGACGTCGTCATGCAGTTCGGCGGCGGCACCATCGGTCACCCGATGGGCATCCAGGCCGGCGCGATCGCCAACCGCGTGGCGCTCGAGACGATGGTGCTCGCCCGCAACGAGGGCCGCGACATCCTCGCCGAGGGGCCGGAAATCCTGCGCGACGCCGCCAAGTGGTGCAAGCCGCTGGAAGCCGCGCTGGCCACCTGGGGCGAGGTCACCTTCGACTACGCCTCGACCGACACCTCGGACTTCGTGCCGACCGCCGTGGCGAGCTGAGCCCGCCCCGTTCCGCTTTCCCTTCCTTCGGCGAGGACCGACCGATGCGACTGACCCAGGGTGCCTTCTCCTTCCTGCCCGACCTGACCGACGCGCAGATCTCCGCCCAGATCGAACATGCGCTGAACCAGGGCTGGGCGGTGAGCCTCGAGTTCACCGAC
This sequence comes from Phyllobacteriaceae bacterium, assembly GCA_012517025.1. Lineage (GTDB taxonomy): Bacteria > Pseudomonadota > Alphaproteobacteria > Rhizobiales > Ancalomicrobiaceae > Pinisolibacter. The sequence goes on from JAAYVT010000329.1 coordinate 4,279, forward strand.
GACCCGCATCCCCGCAACACCTATTGGGAGATGTGGGGCATGCCGATGTTCGATCTGCACGACGCCGCCGGCGTGATGGCCGAGCTGAAGGAGGCGCGGATCGTGCATCCGGAGTGCTACATCCGGCTCTCCGCCTTCGACAGCACGCGCGGCTGGGAGACGGTGCGCCTCTCCTTCATCGTCCATCGCCCCTCGGTCGAGCCGGGTTTCCATCTCGACCGCATCGAAGAGGCCGGCCGCGTCCAGCGCTACGCGATCCGTCGCAAGACGGCGGCGTGAGGCGAGGGGTCGCAGGGACGTTCGGCGTCCTCCCCCTTCTCGCCCCCGGGGAAAGGGAAGACCTGCCCGACCGCCGTCCGAGCCTTCCCGCAGCGAACAGAGGTCCGATCGATGAACACGCATCCGACCACGCCCCCGGACGCCGAACCGCTCGTCCCCCCCGCGCGGCTCGATCTCGCCGACATGTACCGCGAGAGCGAGATCGGACCTCTGCTCGCCGAGCTCGACCGTGATCTGATCGGCCTGAAGCCGGTCAAGACCCGGATCCGCGAGATCGCCGCCTATCTGCTCGTCGCCAAGGCGCGGGCCAAGCTCGGGCTCGAGACCTCGACCCCGACCCTGCACATGGCCTTCACCGGCAATCCCGGCACCGGCAAGACCACGGTGGCGCTCAGGATGGCCGGCATCCTCCATCGCCTCGGCTACGTGCGGAAGGGCCACCTCGTCTCGGTCACCCGCGACGATCTGGTCGGCCAGTACATCGGCCACACCGCGCCGAAGACCAAGGAGGTCTTGAAGCGGGCGATGGGCGGGGTGTTGTTCATCGACGAGGCCTATTATCTCTACCGGCCGGAGAACGAGAAGGACTACGGTCAGGAGGCGATCGAGATCCTGTTGCAGGTGATGGAGAACCAGCGCGACGACCTGGTCGTGATCCTCGCCGGTTACGCCGACCGGATGCAGACGTTCTTCTCCGCCAATCCGGGCTTTCGCTCGCGCATCGCCCATCACATCGACTTCCCCGACTACGACGACGGCGAACTGCTCGAGATCGCCCGCGTCGTCGCCGCCAAGGAGGGCTACCGTTTCGACGCGGGCGCCGAGGCGGCGCTGGTCGACTACATCGCGGCGCGGCGGGCCCAGCCCGACTTCGCCAACGCCCGTTCGATCCGCAACGCCTTCGATCGCGCCCGGCTGCGCCAAGCGGTCCGCCTGTTCGAGGCCGGCGGCGAGGTCGACGCGGCGGCGCTCTCCACCCTCACGGCGGCCGAGATCCGGGCCAGCCGTGTGCTCGCCCGGCCGCCCGTGGGGGCCGCCGAGGTGTGACCTCCTTCAAGTCCGCGACAGACGGACGTTCCGACGACGTACGACATCAGATGGAAACGGCGAAAGGTCCCCGTGATGGACGAAGCTGCCACTCCCCCCGAACTCACCGCCCGGCTCGTCGCCTGGGCCGGTTCCGATCCCTTGCGCCACGACGTCGCGACGACCGTGATCGCGCTCGCCCGTGCCTGCACCGACATCGCCGCGTTGATCGCCAGCGGGCCGCTCGCCGGCGCCCTCGGCGCCTCGCGCGGCCGCGACAACGGCGGCGGCGACGAGCAGAAGGAACTCGACGTCCGCTGCGACGACCTCATCCGCGCCGCGCTCGCCGCCGCGCCGGTCGCAGCACTCGCCTCCGAGGAGGCCGATCACGCCGTGACGCTCGATCCGGCGGGGACGATCCTGGTGGCGGTCGACCCGCTCGACGGCTCCTCGAACATCGACACCGACGTCTCGGTCGGCACCATCTTCTCGATCCTGCGGCGCGCCGGGACGACCGACCCGCTCGACGACGCTGCTTTCCTGCGGCCGGGCCGCGAGCAGCTCGCCGCCGGCTACGTCGTCTACGGTCCGCACGTGGCACTGGTGCTGTCGGTCGGCGAGGGCGTCGACGAATACATCCTCGACACGAAGCGCGGCGGCTTCTTCCTGGTGAAGGCCGGAGTTCGGGTGCCGCGCGAGGCGCGCGAGTTCGCCATCAACATGTCGAACTATCGGCACTGGGACGACAGCGTCCGCGCCTATGTCGACGATCTCATCGCCGGACGCGACGGTCCGCGCGCCGCCGACTACAACATGCGCTGGAGCGCCTCGATGATCGCCGAGGCGCATCGGATCTTCGTGCGCGGCGGAATCTATCTCTATCCCGGCGACGTCCGGGCCGGATACGCCTGCGGCCGCCTGCGCCTCGTCTACGAGGCGGCGCCGGTCGGGTTCCTGATGGACCAGGCGGGAGGACGGGCGAGCGACGGCGCCACTTCGGTGCTCGACGTCGTACCGGAGGAGCTGCATCAGCGGATCCCGCTGATTTTCGGCTCCAGGGCCAAGGTGGAACGGGTCGAACGCTATCTCTCGGCCGGTTGGGGCCGATCGGAGCGTTCGCCGCTGTTCTCCAAACGCGGGCTCCTGACCGCCTGACGCGCCGCCCCGACCTTCCGCCTCTTCCGAGGACGCCCCCCATGTCCGTCAAGCATCCGATCATTTCCGTCACCGGCTCCTCCGGCGCCGGCACCACTTCGGTGAAGAAGACCTTCGATCAGATCTTCCGCCGCGAAGGCATCACCGCCGCCTACATCGAGGGCGATGCCTTCCACACCTACGATCGCGCCGAGATGAAGCGGGTGATGGCCGAAAAGGCCGCCGCCGGCGACCTGCACTTCTCCCATTTCGGTCTCGAGGCGAACCGGCTCTCCGATCTCGAGGAGACCTTCCGCTCCTACGGCGCCACCGGCAACGGCCGCACCCGCACTTACGTCCACGACGCCGAGGAGGCGGAGCGCTGGGGCACGCCGCCCGGCACCTTCACCGACTGGCGCGGCTTCGAGCCCGACACCGACCTGTTGTTCTACGAGGGCCTGCACGGCGCCGTCGTCACCGACACCGTCGACATCGCCCGCCACGCCGACCTGAAGATCGGCGTCGTGCCGGTGATCAATCTGGAATGGATCCAGAAGCTGCATCGCGACAAGTCGACCCGCGGTTATTCGACCGAAGCGGTGGCGGACACCATCCTGCGGCGGATGCCGGACTACATCCATTTCATCACGCCGCAGTTCACCCAGACCGACATCAACTTCCAGCGCGTGCCGACGGTCGACACCTCGAACCCGTTCATCGCCCGTTGGATTCCAACGCCGGACGAAAGCATGGTGGTGATCCGCTTCCGCGACCCGCGCGGCATCGACTTCGCCTATCTCAGGACCATGCTGCAGGACAGCTTCATGAGCCGGGCGAACTCGATCGTCGTCCCCGGCGGCAAGCTCGACCTCGCCATGCAGCTGATCCTGACGCCGATGATCCTGCAGATCGTCGACCGCAAGCGCCGCGCCGAGTGAGCGCGACGCACCGAACACGAGGCCGAACGGCCCGCCCCACATCACCGAGGACCGACCGATGAACGCTCCCGCCACCCTCGCGCCCGCTCGCCCGGGCGCCCTCGACTGGCCCGTCACCGCGGCGCTTCGCGCCCTCGCCATGGACGCGGTCGAAAAGGCCAAGTCCGGCCACCCCGGTGCGCCGATGGGCATGGCCGAGATCGCCGCCGTGGTCTGGCGCGACCATCTGCGTCACGACCCGACCGACCCCGCCTGGGCCGATCGCGACCGCTTCGTGCTGTCGAACGGCCACGGTTCGATGCTGCTCTACGGCCTGCTGCACCTGACCGGCTACGACGTCACGATCGACGATCTGAAGGCCTTCCGTCAGCTCGGCTCGAAGACCCCCGGTCACCCCGAGGTCGGCCACACCCCGGGGGTGGAGACCACCACCGGCCCGCTCGGCCAGGGGCTCGCCAACGCGATCGGCATGGCGCTCGCCGAGCGAACCCTCGCCGCGCAGTTCAACCGTCCCGGTCACGAGATCGTCGATCACCGTACCTTCGTCTTCCTCGGCGACGGCTGCCTGATGGAGGGCATCAGCCACGAGGCGGCCTCGCTCGCCGGATCGCTCGGTCTCGGCAAGCTGGTCTGCTTCTGGGACGACAACGGCATCTCGATCGACGGCAAATGCGTCGAATGGTTCGCCGACGACACGCCGGCTCGCTTCGAGGCTTACGGCTGGCACGTGGTGCGCGGCGTCGACGGCCACGATCCGGCGGCGATCGAGGCGGCGACCCGCGTCGCGCTCGCCGAGACCGGGCGCCCGTCGCTCATCTGTTGCCGGACCGTGATCGGGCGCGGCTCGCCGGCCAAGCAGGGCACCGAGACCTGCCACGGCGCGCCCCTCGGCGGCGGCGAGATCGCCGCCGTGCGCGAGGCGATGGGGTGGACGCACGCCCCCTTCGAGATCCCGGCCGAGATCTACGCCGCCTGGGACGCCCGTCCCTCCGGCCGCGCCCGTTCGGCGGCGTGGCGCGAGCGTTTCGCGGCCTACGCGCAGGCGTTCCCCGATCTCGCCGCCGAATTCACCCGCCGCGTCGCCGGCGATCCGGCGCCGGGCTTCGAGAAGGGCGCGGCGGAAGCGCTCGCCGCCTGCGAGGCGGCCGGCACAATCGCCTCGCGCAAGGCCGGGCAGATCGCGCTCGCGGCGCTGGCCGAGCACGTGCCCGAACTCTTCGGCGGCTCGGCCGATCTCGCCCATTCGAACCTCACCGTGCACAAGGGTTCGGTGCCGGTCTCGCGCGATCCGGCCGGCAATCAGGTGCTGTTCGGCGTGCGCGAATTCGCCATGGGGGCGATCTCCAACGGCGTCGCGCTGCATGGCGGCTTCATCCCGTTCTGCGCCACCTTCCTGGTCTTCTCCGACTATGCCCGTAACGCCATCCGCATGGCGGCCTTGATGAAGCAGCGGGTGATCTGGGTGCTGACCCACGATTCGATCGCGCTCGGCGAGGACGGACCGACCCATCAGCCGGTCGAGCACGTCGAGAGCCTGCGTCTCATCCCCAACCTCGACGTCTGGCGTCCCGCCGATGCGGTCGAGACGGCGACTGCCTGGACGGCCGCGCTCGCCCGTCGCGACGGTCCCTCGGCGCTGATCCTGTCGCGTCAGAACCTCGCGCCGCAGCCGCGCGCCGACGCACCCGACCGGTGCGGCGCCCATCTTCTGCGCGCCCCTGCCAACGCCCGTGCGACCCTCCTCGCCACCGGCTCGGAGGTCGGGCTCGCCGCCGCCGCCGCCGATCTGCTGGCCGGCGAAGGGATCGCCGTCCGCCTCGTCTCGATGCCCTGCGTCGAGGCCTTCGAGCGGCTGAGTGCCGAGGAGAAGGCCGAGATCCTGCCCGACGGGCTGCCGATCGTGGCGGTCGAAGCGGGCACCACCCGCGGCTGGCGCGGCGTGGTCGGCCGGACCGGAGCCGTCGTCGGCATCGATCGCTTCGGCGAGAGCGGCCCCGACAAGGCGGTGCTCGCCCATTTCGGCTTCACGCCCGAACGGGTCGCCGCCGCGGTACGGGCGGTGCTCGCCTGAGTTTCGTTCACGTCCCCTCGGGGACGGGGCCGGAGGGGGAGGGTGCGCCGGCCCGCGCCTCACCCCCTCCGGGCCCGACGTGTCGCGCCACAGCCTTCGCAGGAGAGAGACCCATGCAGCCGCTCGTCATCGCCCCGTCGATCCTCGCCGCCGACTTCGCCCGCCTCGGCGAGGAGGTCCGCGCGGTCGAGGCCGCCGGTGCCGATTGGATCCATTTCGACGTCATGGACAACCATTTCGTGCCCAACCTGACCTTCGGTCCGATGGTGCTGCAGGCGCTGAAGCCGTGGACGAAGCTGAAGATCGACGCCCATCTGATGGTCGAGCCGGTCGACGCGTTGATCGAGGGCTTCGCCGCCGCCGGCGCCGATCTGATCTCGGTCCACGTCGAGGCGACGAAGCATCTCGACCGATCGCTGCGGTTGATCCGTCAGAAGGGGTGCGCCGTCGGGGTGGCGCTCAATCCGGCGACGCCGGTCGCCGCCCTCGACTGCGTGCTGGAGGAGGTCGATTTGGTGCTGCTGATGTCGGTCAACCCCGGCTTCGGCGGTCAGTCGTTCCTGCCGCACGTGCTCGACAAGATCGCGCAGGTTCGCGCCCGCATCGATCGCTCCGGCCGGCCGATCCGGCTCGAGGTCGACGGCGGCATCGCCCCCGACACCATCGGCGCGATCGCGGCGGCCGGTGCCGACACGATGGTGGCGGGCTCGGCGATCTTCAAGAAGGCCGACTACGCCGCTGCGGTCGCCGCGCTCCGCACCGCCGCCCGCGCCCCCGTCGCTGCCTGAGCCGAGCGAACGGCGAAGCAAAAGAGAAGAAGGCGCCGGATCGCTCCGGCGCCTTCTCGTCGTTTCGTCGATCCGTCGGGATCAGAACTTGTAGCTGTAGCCGAGGGAGACCTCGTACTGCTGCATCGACACCTTGACGTCCTGCTGGGTGTAACCCCAGCCGGCGAGCTGCGGCAGCGTCTTGCCGCTCAGGCTGGCGCGCGGGACGTAGGCGAAGGCGAAGTCGATGCCGGAGTTCTTGGTGATCTGCCAGCTGAAGCCGGTCGAGACGTGATCGGTGACGATGCCCGGCGCGAAGACGTTGAACATCACGTCCTCGGACCCGATCGGGTTGGTGTTGTGCGAGTAGCCGACGCGCAGGGTCAGGTCCTTGGTCGCCTTGTAGGCGGCCGCCAGCGCGATCACGTCGACGTCCTTCCAGCCGAAGCCCGGGCCGACCGACGAGCCGAGCGGGTTGGTCGGGTAGCCGAGGGTGGTCGAGGAGTTGGCGATCGACGCGACGCCGCTGTAGAAGATGTGGCGATAG
>JAAYVT010000330.1 GCA_012517025.1 Phyllobacteriaceae bacterium
CGCGCCGCGCCTCAGTCCGTCGATCGCCCGGCCCTGCGCGGAGGCGGCACGCGACCCTTCGCCGCGATCGATCGCGCCGCCGGCTTCGTCCATCGCCCGATCGGCCTCCTCCAGCGGATCGCCGTCCGGGCTCTCCGCCGCCGACGCGCCGTCCTCGCCGAGCTTGCCGCGCAGACGGCGGAGTTCGTCGCGCAATCCCCGCTGTTCCGACAGCAGACGCTCGCGCTCACCGGCGTCGGCGCCGTCGCGATCGGCCCGCCGGGTGCGGTCCATCAAGTCGCGCTGGCGGCGGATCAGGTCGCCGAGAGCCTGCTGCGAGGCGTCGCCGCCGCCCTGGCCCGGACGCGCCGCCCGCAACTGGTCGAGCGTGTCGCCGAGTTCGGCGAGCAGGCGCTCGGCCGCGGCGCGCGATCCGGTCCGGGCGAGCTTCTCGATCTCGTCGAGCCGGCGCGACAGCGCCTGCCGCTCGACCCGCCGGCCGCCACCCTCGGCGCCGTCGCGGCCGGAGGGGGCGCGACGTCCCGCCTCCGCCAAGCTCTGCAGGTAGCGATCCATCGCCTGGCGCAGATCGCGGATCCGCCGTTCGATCTCCTCCGGCGAGACGCCGTCGCGCAGCGCGCCGGCGAGGGCGTCGCGCGCCGCCTGCAGCGCCTTTTCGGCGTCGGCGCCGTCGCCGACGTCGACGAGCAGGGCGACCGCCCAAAGCTCGTCGGCGAGCCGGCGCAGATCGTCGTCGTCGCGTGCCGCCGCGGCCACCGCCGCCAGATGCCGCAGCCCGAGATGGACGCCGAACCGGGTCTCGAACCGCTCCGGCGCCAGATCGAGGGCGTCGAGCGCCACCACCACCTCGCCGATCGCGCCGGCGTCGAGGGCGAGACGACGCCTCAGCTCGGCGAGCGCGGCGGCGAGCGGATCGTGGAACACACGCTCCGGCAGACGCACCGTGACCGGCGCTCCGCGGCCGACCCCGCCGGCCCCGTCGGTGGCTTCGAGCACCAAGTCGACCTCGGCGCCGGCGAAGGGGTGGCCGGCGAGATCGCGCACCGTCTCCGCCCGACCGACGTGCCGTCCGCCCGACGGCAGAACCAACGGGAAGGACGGCGGCTCCCACAACGGCCGCCCGGTCGTTCCCGACGGCAGCGTGGTGCGGACCCGCGCGGCGGCGACGCCGAAGTCGTCGCCGGTCTGGTAGACGAGCCGCAGGCCGGCACGACCGCGTCGGCTCGGCGGCTCGACGAGCGCGATCGTCGGCGGCAGGTCGGGCTGCGGCCGCATCGTCAGACGCAGCGCCTCGCCCCCGCCGCGTCGCACCTCGACGGTGCCGTCGCCGCGCAGCACCCGCCGCAACTCGCTCGGCGCACCGGGCTTCGCCGGCGTCGCGGGCGAACCCGCCGTCTCGTCGTTCGCCAGGCTCTCGGGCGGCGTCGCCCGGAGGTCGATCGGCGCCGGCGGGCGCGTCGGGATGCCGGGGCTCGTCCGCACCACCAGACGGCTGCCGACCGGCGCGGTGATCGGCGCCGGATCGGCGAGCGTTCCGTCGACCACAACGCCGCGCGGCGGCAGGCCGGTATGGAGCGGCGGTTCGATCCAGACGTCGAGCCGATCGGCCGGCGGCGGCACCAGACCGGAGCCGAAGGCGGCGAGGAGGCGGGCGCCGTGCTCGCCTTCGGCGGCGAACCAGCCGACGAACAGCAGCAGCCCCAGCGCCGGACGCAACGCCCAGCGATCGCGCCGGCCGAGGTCGGGACGCGGCGGCCCGGCGACGAGCCCGCCGATCCGCGCCGCCACCCGGCGCCGGTGCGCCGTCCACAGCGCCCGCGTCGCCGGATCGGAGGTGGGAGCGGGGAGATCGTCGGCGAGGTCGGAGAGTTCGCGCGCGCGCAACCCCGAGGCCCGTTCGACGCGTCCACGCACGGCGGCGGGATCGGTCGCCGCGCGCACCGCCCGCCGGATCCGGATCGCGGCGCGCAGGCTCGCCGCCACCGCGAGTCCGGCGAGCGCCCACACGATCGCCGCGCCGAACGGTCCCGGCAGCGCGACCCGCAGACCGACCCAGGCGAGGCCGACGAGGAGGCCGCAGAGCCACAGCGGCACGATCGCCTCGCGCCAACCGACCTCCAGAGCCGCCGCGAGGCGAGCACGGCGAAGGGCGCGCGCGATGCGTCGATCGAGCGCGGCGTCACCGGTGGGGAGGCGTGGATCGCTCATGCCTTCATCCGCGAACGATCGTCGCGGCGGACCACCCGCCGTCGACCGGTCACTGTTTCAGAAGGCATGGCGCGCGACAACGGCGAAACGATGCCCACCGCCTCACAGCAGCGGATCGAGGATGAACGACTTCTTCGTCGGCTTCTCGGGCTGCGGCGCCGGCGCCGTCGGGGCGATCGGAATGCCGACCGGCCGCGCCTCGGTCGGTCCGGCCAGAGTCGGCCTCTCCGGCTCGGCCTTGCGTCCGCAGCCGGAGAGCAGCACCGCCGCGACCAGCGCGGGAGCGAGAAGAAGTCGCGCGATCGGGGTCGAGACGGTCATGACGAGCCTCCGGACGGATGGATGCGAGACGCGGGCAACCTCAGCGGGCCGCCGGCTTCTCCTTGGCGAGGCGGGCGACCCAGCGCTTGGCCTGGGAGCGGACGTTCTTCGGCGCGGTGCCGCCGTAGGAGAGGCGGCTGCCGACCGACTTCGCCACCGTGAGCACCGAATAGACCTCTTCGGTGATGCCGGCGTGGACGGCCCGCATCTCCTCGAGCCGGACCTTCTCCAGCGGCACGTCGCGCTCGGCGGCGATCGCGACGATGCGGCCGGTGACGTGATGAGCCTCGCGGAAGGGGATGCCGAGCCGGCGCACCAGCCAATCGGCGAGATCGGTGGCGGTGGAGAAGCCGGAGCCGGCCGCCTTCTTCATCACCGCGACGTCGGGCTCGAGGTCGCGCATCATGCCGGTGACGGCGGCGACGGCGAGCGACAGCGACTCGAGGCCGTCGAAGATCTGCTCTTTGTCTTCCTGCATGTCCTTCTGATAGGTCAGCGGCAGGCCCTTCATCACCATCAACAGCGCGTTGAACGAGCCGGCGATGCGTCCGGTCTTGGCGCGCACCAGCTCGGCGGCGTCCGGATTGCGCTTCTGCGGCATGATCGACGAGCCGGTGGTGAACTTGTCGGAGAGCTTCACGAAGCGGAACTGCGCCGAGGTCCAGATCACGATCTCCTCGGCGAGACGCGACAGATGCATCGCCGCGATCGAGGCCGCCGCCAGCGCTTCCAGCGCATAGTCGCGGTCGGCGACCGAATCCATCGAGTTGGCGGTCGGCCGGTCGAAGCCGAGGGCGGCCGCCACCATCGCCCGATCGGTCGGGAACGATGTGCCGGCGAGCGCCGCCGCTCCGAGCGGGCATTCGTTGAGGCGGGCGCGGGCGTCGGCGAGCCGGCCGCGGTCGCGCGCCCACATCTCGACGTGGGCGAGGAGATGGTGGCCGAAGGTCACCGGCTGCGCCGACTGAAGATGGGTGAAGCCGGGCATGACGACGCCGGCGTGCTCGGCCGCCTTGGCGACGGTGACGCTCATCAGCTCGTGAAATTGTGAGTCGAGGTGATCGAGCGTATCGCGTACCCAGAGTTTGACGTCGAGCGCGACCTGATCGTTGCGCGAGCGGGCGGTGTGGAGACGCCCCGCCGCCGGCCCGATCTTCTCGGCCAGCCGCGCCTCGATGTTCATGTGGATGTCCTCGAGCCCGCGGTCGAAGACGAAGGTCCCCGCCTCGATCTCGGCGGCGATGGCGTCGAGCCCGGCGTGGATGGCGTCGCGGTCCGGCTCGGAGATGATGCCGCGCGCGGCGAGCATGGAGGAATGGGCCTTGGAGCCGGCGATGTCCTGGCGCCAGAGCTTCTGGTCGAAGCCGATCGAGGCGTTGATCTCTTCCATGATGGCGTCGGGACCGGTGGCGAAGCGCCCGCCCCACATGCGATTGGACATGACGTCGAACCCTCGAAGATTCGCGATCCGGAGACCACGATGACCGACCCGACCCCCGACCGAGAAGCCGGAAAGCCCGCCGCGACGACCCGTCGGTTCGGTCGCGGCGCGGCGATGGCGGCCGTCGCGGTCCTCGCCGCGTTCGGCCTCGCTCGCGTATACGGGATCGGCGGCCTCGGTGGCAACGAGGCGTCTGCCGGAAAATGCGCCGCCGCGCCCGCCGCCGCCGCCCGTCTCGCCCCCTACGCCGTCGGCGACCTCGCCGGCCTCGCGCCGACCGACGCCGGCCGCGACCTCTCGGACCTCGTCTTCCACGACGAAAACGGCGCGCCGATCGAGCTCTCCGCCTGGAAGGGCCGCACGGTGCTGCTCAACCTCTGGGCCACCTGGTGCCCACCCTGCCGGGCCGAGATGCCGTCGCTCGATCTGCTGCAGGCGAAGCTCGGCTCGAAGGACTTCGAGGTCGTCACCGTCAACATGGACACTCGCGATCCGGAGCGGCCCAAGGCCTTCCTCGCCGACATCGGAGTGAAGGCGCTGACCCACCGCGCCGATCCGAGCATGTGCGTGTTCAAGGCGCTGCAGAAGCTCGGCTTGGCGCGCGGCCTGCCGACGACGGTGCTGGTCGATCGCTCGGGCTGCGAGCTCGCCACCCTCGCCGGCCCCGCCCATTGGGACGGCGAGGCGGCGACCGCCCTGGTCGAGGCGGCGCTGAAGCCGTGAGCGGAAAACGAAGACGCCGCGATCGGGTCGATCGCGGCGCGAGGAAAGACCGTCGGGGCGCGACGGGTCGAATTCAGGCGTAGTAGTCGAGCATCGTGCCGGACGTCTTGGTTCCGGCCGTCCAGGTGTCCGAGAACATCATCGCGCTGGCCGCGCCGACGCCGCTCATCACCGAATAGCTGTACATGCCGGCATCCAGCAGGCCCGCCGGATTGGTGCCGGTGCCGTTCTTCTTGGCCTGATTGGCGGCCATGGTCTGGACCTTGGCGAGGCTGCCGTAGCCCTTGAGCCGGGTCGCTTCCGTCTTGGCGGCGCGTTGCTTGGACGCGCTCGCCGACCCGTCCGAAAAGACGGTGCCGGTGCTCTGCATCCGCGCCAGACTGGAACCGATGGACATCAGGGTGGACATCGATGGCACCTCGCTCGGCCCGATCACGGCCGGAGAAGTCGGGCGGGGGCACGCATCACCTTCGAACCCCGCGACGCTCACCCTAGGCGGCGCGAGTAAAGGAAGCGTTTCCACCACGCCCGCCGATCGTCCTCATTCGGGACGGCGGGACTCACCCGAGCCCGCCGCGCGCGATCACGAAGTCGGCGATCGTCTCCACTCCCTCGCCGCTCTTCATGTTGGCGAAGACGAAGGGCCGCTCGCCGCGCATGCGCTTGGCGTCGCGGGCCATCACCTCGAGGCTGGCGCCGACCAGCGGGGCGAGGTCGGTCTTGTTGATCACCAGGAGATCGGAGCGGGTGATGCCCGGCCCACCCTTCGACGGGATCTTCTCGCCGGCCGCGACGTCGATGACGTAGACGGTCAGATCGGCGAGCTCGGGCGAGAAGGTGGCGGCGAGGTTGTCGCCACCCGATTCGACCAGGATCAGGTCGAGCGCCGGGAACTTCGCCCGCAACTCGGCGACCGCGGCGAGATTGATCGAGGCGTCCTCGCGGATGGCGGTGTGGGGGCAGCCCCCGGTCTCCACCCCGACGATGCGCTCCGGCGCCAGCGCCCCGGAGCGCACCAGATAGTCGGCGTCCCAGCGGGTGTAGATGTCGTTGGTGATGGCGGCGAGATCGAAGCGATCGCGCAGCCGCTTGCACAGACGGTCCATCAGCGCCGTCTTGCCCGACCCGACCGGACCGCCGACGCCGACCCGCAGCGGGCCGTTGGGGGATTTCGCAACGCTCATGAGCGGAACAGCCTCGTGTACTGGGTTTCGTGGCGCATCGAGGCGACGTCGGCGAGGACCGCCGCGCCGCCGACGTCGTCGAGAGAAGCCGCCTGCGCCGCCTCGGCGATCCGGCGGACCAGCGGACCGAGGCCACGCAGGAGCCGCAGCCCCTCGCTCTGGCCGAGTGGGATCGCCCGGACCCCGGCCGAGATCAGATTGGCGGCGAAGGCCTGGAGGAAGGCGGGGGCGACGTCGGTCTCGCGGGCGCCGTGCGCCGCCGCCGCCACGCCGACCGCCACCGCGTGGGTCCACGGCGGTGGGCCGGCGAAACGGGACGTCAGCTCCGCCGTCAGGCGGTCGAAGGCCGGGGTCGACCACGTGTCGGTGATCGCCCGGACGAAGGCGGCGCCCTGCGCCGTCGCTTCCAACCGCCGCTCCTTGGAGGGCTGCAATGCGGCGGCGAGCTCGACGATCTCGACGAGGCGATCGACATCGTCGGCCGCGATCGCCCGCATCGCCTGGACGAGCAGGATCGCGTCGCCACGTCCGGCGCCGTGGTCGAGCACGTCGGCGAGCCATGCGGCGAGCGAGGCGGCGTCGGTCACGTCGCCGGCCTCGATCGCCCATTCGAGGCCGTGGCTGTAGGTGAAGCCGCCGACCGGAAAGGCCGGCGACAACCACACCTGCAGCATCAGCAGATCGCCGACCGGATCATCCATGCACGACGAACCGCCCGCCCCGCTCACCGCCGCGGCTCGTGATCGTGATCATGCCCATGGTCGTGGTCGTGGTCGTGGTCGTGGTCGTGGTCGTGGTCGTGGTCGTGGGTATGACCATGAGCGTCGTGCACGTGTCCATGGTCGTGATCGTGGGCATGGACGTGGTCATGATCGTGATCATGGGTGTGCGGATGCCCATGATCGTGATCGTGATCGTGATCGTGGGTGTGCCCGTGATCGTGGTCGTGCGAATGGTCGAGGCCACAATCGGGGCCGCAGTCCGGGCCGTGCACGTGCGGGGTCCGCTCGGCCCGGCGCTTGGCGCGACGCTCCAACGCGGCGGCGAGCGCCGGATCGGCGCCGACCTTGACGTGGTCGTGACCGGTGGTGGCGCCGTGACCGTAGGCCCCGCCTTCCGGATCGAACGGCGCCTCGACGAAGCCGATGGTCGCCGTGCCCATCTTCTTCACCATCTCGACCAGCACGTAGTCGTCGCGGATCCTGAGCGCGCCGGGCAGGATCTGCGTCGGGGTGTGGCGGTTGCCGAGGTGCCAGGCGAGCCGGCCGAAGGCGAACGGGTCGGCGACGCGGAATTCGACCAGCTTCTCCGGCGCCGCGACGATGGTGACCAGCCGGCCGTCCTCGAGCTCGAAGGCGTCGCCGTTCTCGAGCGTCGGGGTCTCGGCGAGATCGACCAGGAACTCGACGCCCTTCTCGCCCATCACCACGCCGCGCCGCCGCCGCCGTTCGTCGAAGTCGAGCACGACGCGGTCGCGGGCGAGCGCGGAGGAATAGGTGCCGGCGGACAAGACGGACGTGGCGCGGATCATTCGGGAAGACCTTTGGCGTGGCACGGGGCCGAAGAGGAAGGCGCCGACCTTCGCGCCGATCGCGCGCCCTTTCAAGCCCGCGTCGGGCGCGCCGGCGCCGAGCGCACCTTCCGGGGCGTCCGCGGAACGAGCGCCGATCTTCGGCATTTCGTCCCGCGAAGCCGGATCTCGAGAAGGCGTGATCCCTCGAGCGATCGACGCGCGGCTTGCCCTCAGAACAAGAAATACCGCTGCGCCATCGGCAGCACCTCGGCCGGTTCGCAGGTGAGAAGTTCGCCGTCGGCGCGGACCTCGTAGGTCTCGGGGTCGACCTCGATCGTCGGCATGGCGTCGTTCAACACCATGTCCTTCTTGCCGATCGACCGGCAGTCCTCGACCGGCAGCACCACCCGCTCGAGCCCCAGCTTCTCGGCGATGCCGGCCTCGATCGCCGCCTTGGAGACGAAGGTGATCGAGGAGGCGGTCACCGCCTTGCCGAAGGCGCCGAACATCGGCCGGTAGTGCACCGGCTGCGGCGTCGGGATCGAGGCGTTGGGGTCACCCATCGGGGCGGAGGCGATGGTGCCGAGCTTCAAGACCAGATCCGGCTTCACCCCGAAGAAGGCCGGCGACCACAGCACCAGATCGGCGAACTTGCCGACCTCGATCGAGCCGACGTGCTTCGACAGCCCGTGCGCGATCGCCGGGTTGATCGTCACCTTGGCGAGGTAGCGGCGGACGCGCAGATTGTCGTTGTCGCCGGTCTCGGCGGAAAGCCGGCCGCGCTGGACCTTCATCTTGTGGGCGGTCTGGAAGGTGCGGATGATCACCTCGCCGACGCGGCCCATCGCCTGACTGTCCGAGGAGACGATCGAGAAGGCGCCGAGGTCGTGCAGGATGTCCTCCGCGGCGATGGTCTCGCGTCGGATCCGGCTCTCGGCGAAGGCGACGTCCTCGGGGATCGACCCGTCGAGGTGATGGCAGACCATCAGCATGTCGAGGTGTTCGTCGAGGGTGTTGCGGGTGTAGGGCCGGGTCGGATTGGTCGACGACGGGATGACGTTGGGCAGCCCCGCCACCTTGATGATGTCGGGGGCGTGACCACCGCAGGCGCCCTCGGAATGATAGGCGTGGATGGTGCGGCCCTCGAAGGCGGCGATGGTGTCCTCGACGAAACCGGATTCGTTGAGCGTGTCGGTGTGGATGGCGACCTGGACGTCGTATGTCTCGGCGACGGTCAGGCAGTTGCGGATCGCCGCCGGGGTGGTGCCCCAATCCTCGTGCAGCTTGATGCCGCAGGCGCCGGCGACGATCTGCTCGACCAACGCCTCGGGCAGCGCGGCGTTGCCCTTGCCGGTGTAGGCGAGGTTCATCGGAAACGCTTCCGAGGCCTGCAACATGCGGGCGAGATGCCACGAGCCGGGGGTGCAGGTGGTCGCCGCCGTGCCGGTCGCCGGTCCGGTGCCGCCGCCGAGCATGGTGGTGACGCCGGAGGTCAGCGCCTCGTCGATCTGCTGCGGGGCGATGAAGTGGATGTGGGTGTCGAGCGCCCCGGCGGTGAGGATCTTGCCCTCGCCGGCGATCGCTTCCGTCCCCGGCCCGATCACGATGTCGACGCCGTGCTGAACGTCGGGATTGCCGGCCTTGCCGATGCCGACGATGCGGCCGTCCTTCAAACCGACGTCGGCCTTCACCACACCGAGCTTCGCGTCGATGATCAGCGCATTGGTGATCACCGTGTCGACCGCGCCGCTCGCACGCGAGACCTGGGATTGACCCATGCCGTCGCGGATCACCTTGCCGCCGCCGAACTTCACTTCCTCGCCGTAGACGGTGAAGTCCTTCTCCACCTCGACGATCAGTTCGGTGTCGGCGAGGCGCACCTTGTCGCCGACCGTCGGCCCGAACATGTCGGCGTAAGCCGCGCGGTTCATCTTGAAGGACATGACGTCACCCGTTGCGCGAGGAGGAGAGCGAGAGAGAAGGCGGCGCGACCATGCCGGTCGCGAACAGCAGGGCGAGCGCGGCGACGGATTCGCCGACGGTCTTGGCGCCGCGCCGGGCCATCCCCCGCCCTGCCTTCGAAGCGGCGAAGGCGTAGAGGGTGAACACCGGCCATTCCAACGCCACCGCGAAGAAGCCGAACTGCACCAGACGGTCCGCCCAACCGACGCGCGAGCCGGTGAACACCGACAGCACCGCGACGAAGAAGATCAGCTCGGTCAGACGCGCGGTCTGCAGCTCGAACGCCCCGACGAAGGAGCGCCAAACCGTCGGCGCCGGCGGCGGCTGCACTTCGTGCACGCCGCGACCGACCACCGCGCGGTGCAACGACCGGGCGAGCAGCCCGAGAAGGCAGGCGAGCCCGAACCATTTGGCGCCGTAGAGCAGCAGCGGCACCGTCACCATGGTGGTGAACAGCGACGAGATCGCCAGGAAGCACCAGATGAAATCGGCGGCGACGATGCCGAGGATCGCCGGCTGGGCGCCCAGCCAACCCTTCACCATGCCCTCCGACACCACGCGCTCCACCGCCGACCCCGGCTCGAGATCGAGGAAGATGTTGGTGAGGACGAAGGCGGTGATCCACAGCATCGCGGCGTGCCCTCACAACGGCCCGGAAACGTCGCCGCGGAACCCGTGGACGACGCGCAGACCGGAAAACGGCACCAGCCGCACCACCCGCCGCTGCCCCGGCTCGAACCGCACCGCCGTGCCGGCGGGTATGTCGAGGCGCAGCCCGCGCGCCTTCGCCCGATCGAAGGCGAGGCCGGGGTTGGTCTCGGCGAAATGATAGTGGCTGCCGACCTGGATCGGCCGATCGCCGGTGTTGGCGACCTCGATCTCGGTGACCGGCAGGCCGGCGTTGAGCTCGATCTCGCCGTCGGCGGCGATGATTTCTCCGGGGATCATGGCGCGCCTCCTCAGCGGATCGGATGATGCACGGTGACGAGCTTGGTGCCGTCCGGGAAGGTCGCCTCGACCTGGATGTCGTAGATCATCTCCGACACGCCCGGCATCACCTCGTCGCGGGAGAGCACGTGGGCGCCGGCCTCCATCAGCTCGGCGACGGTGCGGCCGTCGCGGGCGCCCTCCACCACGAAGTCGGTGATGAGGGCGATCGCCTCGGGGTGATTGAGCTTGACGCCGCGCTCCAGCCGCCGCCGCGCCACCATCGCCGCCATCGAAATCAGCAGTTTGTCCTTTTCGCGCGGCGTCAGGTTCATCGCGGGCACGTCCCTCGGGCTCGCCCGGCCGCGAAGGCGCGGGATCGGGCATCGGATCGATTTCGCGGCAGTCTGGTACGATGCGCGCCGCTCAGCAAGACCAGACGCGCGGCAGATCTGCCCGTCGAATATGCACCAGCAGACGGGCGAGATCGACGCGCAGCCGGCTCGCGTCGGCGTCGGCGAGGCGGACGACCAGGAGGCCGTCGAAGGCGCTCGCCCCGCCTGTGCTCGCGCCGTCCGCCAGCACCGCCCGCACCTCGTCGATCCGCGCCTCGGCGGCCGGATCGACCAACAACACGGTGGCGAAGGCGCGGGCGCCGGCACCGGTCGCCCGGCCGCTCAGGATTTCGCGCGCCGCGCCCTCGACGCGGAAGGTGTCGGCGAAGACGAGGCGTCCTTCTCGTCGCACCCGCCAGCGGTCGACCAGCCGACACTCCTCGACCTCCTCGCCCATGGCGGTGCGGCCGAACACGATGGTTTCGGCGAGAAGCGCCGACGCCCCCACCGCGACGTCGACGGCGAGGGTGCGCGACAGGGCCGCGCGGTCGAACAAGA
>JAAYVT010000331.1 GCA_012517025.1 Phyllobacteriaceae bacterium
GCTCCAGCGCCCTCCCCGCCCCGCTTCCCGAGGCGCCGAGAGAGGGCGCGAAGGGAGCGAAGCATGTCCAAGACGATCCTGATGCTGGTCGGCGACTTCGTCGAAGATTACGAGGCGATGGTGCCGTTCCAGACGCTGCTGGCGGTCGGCCACACCGTCCACGCGGTCTGCCCGGGCAAGACGGCGGGCGACAGCGTCGCCACCTCGATCCACGACTTCGAGGGGCAGCAGACCTATTCGGAAAAGCGTGGCCATAATTTCGCGATCAACGCCGCCTTCCCGACCTCGGCGGCGGATTACGACGCGCTCGTCATCCCGGGCGGGCGGGCGCCGGAATATCTGCGCCTCGACGCCGGCGTGATCGCGCTGGTGCAGGAATTCGCGAGCGCCGGCAAGCCGATCGCCGCGGTGTGCCACGGCGCGCAGATCCTGGCGGCGGCGGGCGTGATCTCGGGGCGCACGGTCTCGGCCTATCCGGCCTGCGCGCCGGAGGTGCGGCTCGCCGGGGCGACTTACGCCGACATCGCCATCGACGGCGCGGTCAGCGATGGTAATCTCGTCACGGCGCCGGCCTGGCCCGCCCATCCGTCGTGGATGGCGCAGTTCCTGGCGGTGCTCGGCACCCGTATCACCCACTGAGGCGGCGCGGGGCCGTGGTCCGACGTCGGAGCGACAGATCCCCGCTCGGGGGACGGGTTCCGGCGCCGTCCGGGAGGAGATCCGACCCCATGTGCCACGTCTTCGCGTCCACCGACCCGACCCTCTTCGAACCGGCGACGCGCTCCGTGCGCATCGCCGGCGTCGTCACCTCGCTGCGCCTCGAGACGGCGTTCTGGCGCATCGTCGACGACATCGCCCGCGCCTCGGGGATGTCGACCGGGCGCTTCCTCTCCACCCTCTACGACGAGGTCGTCGACCTGCGCGGCGAGGTCGGCAACTTCGCCTCGCTGCTCCGGGTGATCGCGCTCAGGTGGATCTCCGGCGAGGTCGCCGGCGTCGCCGATCCGACCGCGTTCGCCCGCATCGCCCCGCTCGGCGGGATGATCGCCGAGGCGTGATGGTGCCGAGGGTCGAAGCCGTCGGTTTCCTCCCCCGTCGTTCCCGGCCGGAGCCCCCGGAGGGTGCGGAGGGGAAGGGAACCCATGGGCGCTTCGTCGTGGCGCGACGCCGAACGGATCCCCTTCCCTCGCTCCGCTCGCCGGGGATGACGGCGGAGGCGAGCCATAACGACGAAGCCCGCCGGACGCCGTCCGACGGGCTTCGAAACGTCCAATGCGACCGGCTCAGCCGATGCGCGAGAAGTCGGCGACGGTGGCGCAAGCCGCGCGGATGGCGGAGAGCAGCTTCAGCCGGTTCTCGCGGACGGCCGGATCCTCGGCGTTGACGAGGATGCCGTCGAAGAAGGCGTCGACGGGGGCGCGCAGGGCGGCGAGCGCCGCCATGGCACCGGCGAAGTCCTCCATCTTCACCGCCTCGGCGGCGGCGCCGGTGGCGGCGGCGACCGCGACGGCGAGCTCCTTCTCGGCCGGCTCGGCCAAGAGCGCCGCGTCGACGGCACCGCCATGGGCGCGGCCGTCCTTCTTCTCTTCCTTGTCGAGGATGTTGGCGGCGCGCTTCCAGCCGGCGAGCAGCGAGGCGCCGTCCTCGGTGGCGAGGAACGAGGCGAGCGCCTCGACCCGCTTCACCACCAGGACGAGGTCGTCCTGCCGGCCCATCGCGAAGACCGCGTCGACGAGGTCGAAGCGGGCGCCCTGGTCGCGCAGCTGCACCTTCAGGCGATCGGCGAAGAAGGCGAGGAGATCGTCGATCACGCTCTCGCCGGCCTTCGGCAGAGCGGCGAGAGCGTCCTCGGCGATCGAGGTCAGATGCAGCCGCACCCCGTTTTCGAGCAGGATCCGGATCACGCCGAGCGCCGCACGGCGCAGCGCGTAGGGGTCCTTCGAGCCGGTCGGCTTCTCGTCGATCGCCCAGAAACCGGTGAGCACGTCGAGCTTGTCGGCGAGCGCCACGGCGATGGCGACCGGATCGGTCGGCACCCGGTCGGAAGGCCCTTGCGGCTTCCAGTGATCCTCGATCGCCTGGGCGACGGAGGGATCCTCGTGCTGCGCCAGGGCGTAGGTCTTGCCCATCAGGCCCTGGACTTCCGGGAACTCGCCGACCACCTCGGTCATCAGATCGGCCTTGGCGAGCTCGGCGGCACGGGCCGCCTTCTCCGGATCGGCGCCGACCAACGGCGCCAGTTCGCGCGCCAGCCGGATCAGGCGATCGACGCGGGCGCCCTGCGTGCCGAGCTTCTCGTGGAAGACGACGTTCAACGCGCGCAGCTTCGCCAACCGCTGATCGAGGATCGGGCCGGCGTCGTGATAGTCGGGCAGCGGGGCGAGATCGGTGTGGAAGAAGTGGCGGGCGTCGGAGAGCCGCGCGCGGATGACGCGGCCGTTGCCGGCGACGATCTCGGCGCCGCCGTCCTTGGCCTCGAGGTTCGACACCAAGAGGAACTTGGCGGCGAGCTTCTGGTCGACGTGATGCGAACGCAGCACGAAGCACTTCTGATTGGCGCGGATGGTGGCGCGGATCACTTCCGCCGGTACCTCGAGGAATTCCTCCTCGAAGCTGCCCATCAGAGTGACCGGCCATTCGACCAGACCGGCGACCTCGTCGAGCAGGCCCGGATCCTCGATCAGCTCCAGCCCTTGGGCGAAGGCGAGCGACTTGGCGTCCTCGAGGATGATGTGCCTGCGGCGCTCCGGATCGAGGATGACCTTGGCGTTCTGCAGCTTCTGGACGTAGTCGTCGAAGCGTTTCACGGTGATCGGCTTCGGCGCCAGGAAGCGGTGGCCGCGGGTGACGTTGCCGGCGTGGATGCCGTCGACCTCGAAGGGGACGATCTCCGGATCCTCGATGTCGGACCCGAAGGTGCACAGGATCGAATGGAGCGGGCGCACCCAGCGTAAGGATCCGGAGCCCCAGCGCTGCGACTTCGGCCAGGGGAAGGATCGGATGGTGGCGGGCACCAGCTCGGCGAGCACGTCGATCGCCTTGCGGCCCGGCGCGACCTTGTCGGCGACCCAGAAGTCGCCCTTCTTGTCGGAGACGACGCGGGCCTGATCGAGCGAGGCGATGCCGGCGCCCTTGAGGAAGCCCTGGATCGCCTGCTCGGGCGCGCCGACGCGCGGCCCCTTCTTCTCTTCCCGAACGTCCATGCCCTTCGCCGGCACGCCGGTGAGGTGCAGGGCGAGGCGGCGCGGCGTGGCGAAGGCGACGGCGCCGTCGTAGGAGAGACCCGCCGCGACGAGCCCGTCGGTGATCATCTTCTTCAGATCCTCCGACGCACGCTTCTGCATGCGGGCGGGGATTTCTTCGGAAAAGAGTTCGAGAAGCAGTTCGGGCATGACGGGCTCGGAGGTTCGCGCGCGGTTGGACGGCGTCGAGGCATAGAGCCGGGGACGGGCGGTGTCCAGCCCACCGGGGACGAGAAAGGCCGGATCGCTCCGGCCTTTCGTTCCCCCCGGCGCGTCGTGCCTCAGGCCGCCGCGACCGTGAAGCGGGCGCGCAGGTGCTTCGGCGTCTCGATCTCGTCGAGAATCGCCACGGCGAGGTCGGCCCGCGAGATCGTCGCCGGCGCGGCACCGGCGAACATCACGTCGTCGCCGCCGAGGCGGTAGGTGCCGGTGCGCGGTGCCTCGGCGTTCGGATCGTGCGGGCCGAAGCCGGCCGGCGGCGACACGAAGGTCCAGTCGAGCCCGGTGCCGCAACGGCCGGCGACGTAGTCCGAGTGGAGATCGCGGGCGGCCGACGCCGCGGCGCGGATGAAGGCGGGAAACTCCGGCGTGTCGACGAGCTGCACGCCCGGCGCCACGTAGAGCGAGCCGGCACCGCCGACGACCAGGAAACGCTTCACGCCGGCGGCCCGAACCCCCTCGTCGATCGCGTGCGAGCCACGGGTGAACTTCGGCGCGATCTCGGCGTCGCCCCAGCCGGGGTTGAAGGCGGAGATCACCGCATCGGCCCCCGCCACCGCGCGCGCCACCGAGGCGGCGTCGTAGGCGTCGGCGATCACCGGGACGAGGCCGGGACGGGCGGCGAGCTTGGTGGGGTCGCGCACCAGGGCGACGACGACATGGCCGCGCGACAGGGCTTCCTCGAGCACGGCGCGGCCGACGAAGCCGGTGGCGCCGATCAGGGCGATCTTCATGGGGGCACTCCGGTTGCCGTCCGGCCGAACGGGGTTTAGCCTGACGGGGTGGTTACGATCGGTAACCAGATGGCATGAAGTGACCGCTTCGAAAAGGACGCACTTTCTTGAACGCAAGGCACACGGAAGTGACCGCCCCGACGGCGGAGACCTCGCGCGACATGCGCGACGTGCGGATTCTCGCCGGGGTCACCGGGCCGGTCGCCGACCCGCGTCTGCCGCTCTGCCCGGTGCGCGACGTGCTCGATCGGCTCGGCGACGCCTGGAGCGTGCTGGTGATCCTGCGACTCGGCGACGGACCGACGCGCTTCAACGCCCTGAAGCGGGCGGTCGGGGCGATCTCGCAGCGGATGCTGACGGTGACGCTGCGCTCGCTCGAGCGCGACGGGCTCGTCACCCGGACGGTCATCCCGACCAATCCGCCGCAGGTCGAATATGCGCTGACCGATCTCGGCCATTCGCTGTCGGGGCCGATCGGGGCGCTCGCCGACTGGGCGGTGACGCACCGCGAGCGGATCAACGCCGAACGGCGACGCTTCGACGCCGAACGGCCGGCCTGATCCGCCCTCCGAGGCGTCACAACGCCTTGTGGGCGCCGTCGCACAGGGTCGGATGGCCGGTGTGCTTGCAGCCGCAGAAGGCGACGTTGCGGTCCTTCTCGGCCACCCATTCGACCGGCTCGAAGCCGGTGCCTTCGTGGCTCCCGTCGCAGAAGGGCTGGCTCTGCGAGCGCCCGCAGGCGCACCACCAATAGGTCTCGCCGGCCTTCACCGCGACGACATAGGGGCCCTTCTGGGCGACGACGGCTTCGCTCATGTGCGTTTCTCCCTCGGGGGCTCTTCACGGCCCTCCGAGGGAAAGATCAGCGAATTCGAATGCATTTGTAAAGCGCGGCGCCCGATCAGGCGGCGAGGAAGCGGCGACGCAGCAGCGGCATCCATTCCTTCATCGTGATCGCCAGGCAGATCAGACCCCAGAACACCGGGTATTCGAAGCCGCCCTTGTTCCACACCCATTTGAAGCCGCCGACCTCGAACAGGGCCGCCGCGGCGACGAACAGGGCGCCGGCCGCCGCCGGGGCCGCGAAGCGCACCCACAGGCCGAAGACCAGACACAGACCGGACAACGCCTCGGTCACCGCCGCCAAATAGAGGAATGCCTCCGGCGCCGGAAATCCCGCCTTGGCGAAGAAACAGAGCACCGCCGCATGGTCGATGAACTTGCCCGCGACGTGCGGGAACATGAACAACCCTGCGGCGATGCGGATGAGATTGTCGCCGTCGGTGAGATCGAACCTGGAAGTTTCGGTGGACATGATTGCTCTCCTCGTCTGTCGCGAAGGAGAAGACGCCGAAAGATCTCGCGATGCCTTGATCTGTCTGCCGGTGAAATGTCGAACTTTCCGTTCGACGAACGGAGACGACGGCGGCACCGCCGACGCGACGACGCCCGCCTCCGAGGGAGACGGGCGTCGCGGGATCGTCGGGAAAGGCGGAGGCGGATCAGGCGGCGCCGCCGGCGGCGGTGGCCAGCCACGCCTTGCCACAGGCCTTGGCGAGTTCGCGCACCCGCAGAATGTAGCTCTGGCGTTCCGTCACCGAGATCACGCCGCGCGCGTCGAGCAGGTTGAAGACGTGGCTCGCCTTGATGCACTGATCGTAGGCCGGCAACGCCATCAGATGACGCTTCTCCTCGGGGGTCTCCCAACCGGCGGCGATGTACTTCTTCGCCGCGGCCTCCGCCATCTTGAACTGCTCGAACAGCATCGCGGTGTCGGCGTGTTCGAAGTTGTGGCGGGAATACTCTTGTTCGGCCTGCAGGAAGACGTCGCCGTAGGTGACCTTGTCCTTGCCCTCGCGGCCGTTGAAGTTGAGGTCGTAGACGTTGTCGACGCCCTGCACGTACATGGCGAGGCGCTCGAGGCCGTAGGTGAGCTCACCGGAGACCGGCGAACACTCGAAGCCGGCGACCTGCTGGAAGTAGGTGAACTGCGACACTTCCATGCCGTCGCACCAGCACTCCCAGCCGAGGCCCCAGGCGCCGAGCGTCGGGCTCTCCCAATCGTCCTCGACGAAGCGGACGTCGTGCAGCGCGGTGTCGACGCCGATCGCCGCCAGGCTCTTCAGATAGAGGTCCTGCAAGTCGGCGGGCGACGGCTTCAGGATCACCTGGAACTGGTAATAGTGCTGCAGACGGTTGGGGTTCTCGCCGTAGCGACCGTCCTTGGGGCGGCGCGAGGGCTGAACGTAGGCGGCGCGCCAGGGCTTCGGCCCGAGGGCGCGCAAGGTGGTCGCCGGATGGAAGGTGCCGGCGCCGACCTCCATGTCGTAGGGCTGCAGGACGACGCAGCCGTAATCCGCCCAATAGCGCTGGAGGGTCAGGATCAACCCCTGGAAGGAGCGATCGGGACGCATGTGGGTGGGAGTGGAGGCATCGATCATGACGGCATGTCCGGAAGGCGGGAAAATCGAGCCGGACCCTAGCCATCGCCGAGGCCGCGCGTCAACCACCGAGGCCGCGCGTCAACCACCGCAGGACGCCGAATCGCCGAGTGTTCAGCGCCGGTTCAGACACGATGTGGCAACATGTCGACCGTCTCGTCGAGAACGGCGAGACGGGATCGCTGGGAGGCTCTCATGAAAACGTCCGGACGGCACGGTGTCGCGATTTCCGCGTGCGCCCTTCTCTTCATCGTCGGCTCGGCGCTCGCCGCCACGGCGCAAACCTCGACCGTCGGCGGCAGGGCGCCCGGCGCGTCCACCACGCCCGGCTCGTCGGGCGCCGGCGGCCGGCTCATCCTCTACGGCACGCCGGGCAACTGCCCGCCCACCATCGCCTGCGAGACGCCGCGCGAGCCGCGCGAACCGCCCCGGCTGCGTCGGTCGAAGATCTGCGATCGCTGGATGTTGGTCACCACCCCGGACGGCAACCGGGTGAGGAAGTGCGTGGAGCGGTGAGCCCGGCTCAGGCGCGGGGACGGTCGGGTCGATAGACGCCGTCCTCGCCGCGCACCAGCGGCACCGCGTCGAAGATCTCGGTGGGACCGCGCGAGACGGCCGTTTCGGTGTCGTCGCGCGCGGTTTCGCGACGGATTCTGCGCCATGCGAGGCCGAAGACGACGGCGAGCGCGACAAGAGCGACGACGGGCGGCACGGCAAACTCTCCGGATCGACGGGCGGTCCGGAGAGCATCTCGTCACATCACGGCGAAAACTCGGCGACGCGACCCTCGCGTCGCATCGATCAACGCGCGTAGGCCGCGCTCGCCGACCGCGACGACACGGCGGGCTTCGCGCTCGCCTCTTCCTGAGCGGCGATCAGTCGACCGTAGGCGGTCTGATGGAGCTGCTCGGTCCGCTTTTGCGAGGCGGTGCGCGGCGGCCAATCGTTGTTGCCCTTGTCGACGGCGGTATCGATCGCCTCCTGTGCTCGTGCCGCTCCACCGGTGTCGCGAACCGCGCGCGCCGGCGAGACGTAATCGAACGACGATCCGACGGAATTGATGGTCATGGACGGTTTGCTCCGGCCCGATCCTCTCCTCGCCCCCTGGTCCAGCCTCACCATGCCGCAGAGCCGTGTCGATTTCCTCTAGGAAATGCCTGCAAATGAAACCATTTCGCGCTTTCGACCGAGGCTCTCGGAGAGGATCGGCGCCTTCGCGGCGAGACGGTTTCGTTTCCGTCATGTTTCGAAAGTCGAATTGATATAACATTAGGCAACTCCTATATATGAAGAGTGCCTCGAAAGAAGCCCACGAGAATGCGGGGGTCGAGGCCAGGGAGGTGGCCATGCTCACCGACTTTTTGAGAGCATCCGGGTTTGCACTCACCTTGACGATCATTTCGGGCGGTGGTGGCGCTTTGGCCGGAAGTGATCTCGTGATCTACGGCACGATCGGAAACTGTGCGGCCGACCAGATCTGCACGATCTCGCCGTTCGTATACACTTCGATGGGCCGCGGCGGCGGCGGTGGTGAAACTCCGACCTCGGCCGCCGACACCGGCGCGAAGCCCGGACACACCGCACATCAGGGCAAGGGCCCGCATTACGGCGGCGGCGGCATGGGCGGCGGCGGCATGGGCGGCGGTCACGGTGGAATGGGTGGCCAGGGCGGTCGACAAGGCGGCCAGGGTGGCCAAGGCAGCCACGCAGGCGGCGGTGAAGGCAGCCACGAAGGCGGCGGCGAAGAAGGCGACAAGTGACCCTTCGACCGGACCCGTGGCCCGCCCCTCGCGCGGCGAGGGAAGGCCACGGGTCTTCCGACGACGAAGGCCGAGGACCCGTTCCTCGGCCTTCGTCGTCGGAAGAGAGCAGATCGTCGCCGGAGCCGTCGCGCGCGCCGAGATCTCAGGGCCGCGTCGCGTCCAGAGCCGACCTGATCTCCAGGAAATCTCGCCAAGCCAGACGCTTGTGACCGGGCTGGCGCAGCAGATAGGCGGGATGCAGCGTCGGCAGAGCGCGGATCTCGCCGGCGCCGCCGCGATAGGCGAGCCAACGGCCGCGCATCCGCATGATGCCCTGGGTCGAACCGGTCAGCGCCGCCGCCGCCGCACCGCCGAGGAACACCAGCACCTCCGGCGCCACCAGATCGATCTGGCGGGCGACGAAGGGCTTGCAGATCTCGGTCTCCTGCGGCGTCGGGGTGCGGTTGCCGGGCGGACGCCAGGGCACGACGTTGGCGATGTAGACCTCGGAGCGAGCGATGCCGATCGCCGCCAGCATGCGGTCGAGCAGACGCCCCGAACGGCCGACGAAGGGAATGCCCGCCTCGTCCTCCTCCCGCCCCGGCGCCTCGCCGACGAACA
>JAAYVT010000332.1 GCA_012517025.1 Phyllobacteriaceae bacterium
CGGCCTCGCCGACCAACTCCTCGAGCGTCGCCGCCGTCGCCGCGGCGACCCGGCGCAACAACACGATCGAGACGTTGCCGCGTCCGCTCTCCAGTTGCGCGATGTAGCGTTCGGAAATCCCGGAGACCTCGGCGAGCACTTTGCGCGACATGCCGCGCGACGACCGCAGCCGTCGCACGCGCCGCCCCAACTCGCCGAGAAACGTCTCGTCGGCCGCCTCGCGCGTGGCGCGGACCGGTCTCGTGGCGGTGTCGACGGCCCCTCCGATGTCGGCGGCGAGGGCGGAGGCGGGATCTGCGATGGCACTCATGACCGGCGCTCGACTGAGAGGTCTGGGAAAATAAGCCCGCGCGCCCGCGCCGACAACCACGCCGAAGGAGGGGCGGGTGATCGCGGCCGCGACGAAGGCGCGCGTTTTTCTCCGCGCCGCGTTATCGTCTCGTCGCTCGGCGCGGTTGCGTCGAGGTCTCCGCCGTCGTCCGACCGCCCCCGCGGTCGCGACCTTCGGCCCGGCACCGCCCGCGCCGCCATCAGAGGATCGACCCCGTGAGCGAACTCCTGTTTCCCGCCGCCCCCACCCCGACCGTCGCCGTCGAAGGTCTCACGGCCCGGTTTCCGGTCCGCCGCATCTTCTGCGTCGGCCGCAACTTCGCCGACCATGCCAAGGAGATGGGGGCCGAGGTCGATCGCGAGGCGCCGTTCTTCTTCATGAAGGACGCCCTGTCGATCGTGCCGTCGGGCGGCTCGATTCCCTATCCGCCGGGCACGTCGAACTTCCACCACGAGATGGAGTTCGTGGTGGCGATCGGCGCGCCGGCTTGGCAGGTGCCGGTGGAGAGGGCGATGGACGTCGTCTTCGGCTACGCCGCCGGCCTCGACATGACGCGGCGCGATCTCCAGTTCGAGGCGCGCGCCAAGCAGCGGCCCTGGGACTTCGGCAAGAATTTCGAGAAGGCGGCGGTGATCGGGCCGATCGTGCCCGCCGCCGCCTTCGGCGAGATCGGCGCGCGCCGCATCACCCTGGCGGTCGACGGGGTGACGAAGCAGGACGGTCGCCTCTCCGACCTCGTCTGGTCGGTGGCCGAGCTGATCTCTCACCTGTCGCGCTACTACCCCCTCGAGCCGGGCGACCTGATCTACACCGGCACCCCGGCCGGGGTCGGGCCGGTGACGCCGGGCGCCGTGCTCACCGGCGCGATCGACGGCCTGCCGCCGCTCACCCTCACCGTCGCCGCGCCCGAAGCGGCCTGAGGAAGCAGCTCGCGAAACGACGACCGGCGCGGTCCTTGCGGAACCGCGCCGGTCGGATCGGCGAGACGGCGGAGGCGAAGGTCGGGGGGCGTTCGGGGGAACCGCGCCCGCGTCTCGCAGGGGAGGACGGTCGGGGTCAGTCGACCGCCACCAATCGGCTGGGAGGCCCGTCCTTGTCGGTCTTGAAGACGATCGTGCAGGCGGACGGCGGACAGGCGTCCGGGGTCCGCGCCGAGCGCGACAAGGAAGCGGTGCGATCACCGGGCATCGGCGTCTCGTCGCGTGCGACGGCGAGCGCGGACACGCCGAGCACGGCGAGAGCGGCGAGGAGGGCGATCGACTTGGGTCTCGTCATCATGGTGCACCTCCGAGGTCATCTCTAACCTGCTCGAAACGTATATCTCAAATCGATTTAGATTGCGCCTGCGAACCGGGGTGAATCGTTAACAAAGTGCTACCGCCCGCGCCGGAGTGTGATCACGATCGCGTGTACCGTAGGGGAAAATACGAATTTCGGCC
>JAAYVT010000333.1 GCA_012517025.1 Phyllobacteriaceae bacterium
GATCTCTCCTCCCCTCGCCGAGGTTTTTCGCGATGGCATTTCACCGGATCGTCCCGCCGTCCGTCGGCCGGTCGTACGTGCCGAACGTGTTCGATCTGGCGGCGCTCGCGATGGTTTTGGGGGTGCTCGTCCTCGTCGCCTACGGCGCGCACGAGACCAACGAGCCGCTCGCCGTGCTCGACGCCGCGCCGATCTCGCTCGACTGGTGGCATCTGCCCGAATACGCCGTGCGCACCACGCTCCGGATGCTGGCGGCGATCGTCTGGTCGCTCGTCTTCACGCTGGTCTACGCGACGCTGGCGGCGAAGTCGCGCCGCGCCGAGATCGTGCTGATCCCGATCCTCGACGTGCTGCAGTCGGTGCCGATCCTCGGCTTCCTGACCTTCACCGTCGTGTTCTTCATGGGCCTCTTCCCCGGCAAGGTCATGGGGGCGGAGCTGGCGAGCGTCTTCGCCATCTTCACCTCGCAGGCCTGGAACATGACGTTCTCCATGTACCAGTCGCTGCGCTCGGTGCCGAAGGATCTGGAGGAGGCCTCGGCCTCGTTCCACCTCTCGACGTGGCAACGGTTCTGGCGGCTCGACGTGCCCTTCGCCATGCCGGGCCTCGTCTGGAACACCATGATGTCGATGTCGGGGGGCTGGTTCTTCGTGGTCGCCTCGGAGGCGATCACGGTCGGCGACACCACCGTGACGCTGCCCGGCATCGGCTCGTGGGTGGCGCTCGCCATCGAGAAGAAGGACCTCGCCGCGGTCGGCCTCGCCGTCCTCACCAGGGCGATCATCATCGCCCTCTACGATCAGCTGCTGTTCCGCCCGATCGTCGCCTGGGCCGACAAGTTCCGCTTCGAGCAGACGGCGTCGGGCGACGCGCCGACCTCGTGGCTGCTCGATCTCTTCCGCCGCACCCGGGCGCTCAGGGCGGTCACCGTCGCGGTGTCGGGGGCGCTGCATCGCTCGCTGAACGTCCGGATCCCGGTGCCGCGTCTGCCGAAGGTCGAGCTGTCGCTGCCGATCTCCGGGCGGGCGATCGACGTCGCCTGGACCATCGTCGTCGGTGCCGCCGGGGCGTTGATCGCCTTCGAGGTGGTCCGCTTCGTCGGTGCCTCGCTCGGGTGGAGTGATCTGGCCGAAGCGGTCGGCAAGGGCTTGCTGACACTCGCCCGCGTCGTGGTGCTGATGATCTTCGCCACGCTTCTCTGGGTGCCGATCGGAGTCTGGGTCGGTCTGCGCCCGCGCATCGCCGAGACGGTGCAGCCGTTGGCGCAATTCCTGGCGGCGTTCCCGGCCAACATCGCCTTTCCCGCCGCCGTGGTGGCGATCGTGCATTTCCACCTCGCCCCGGACGTCTGGCTGTCGCCGCTGATGATCCTCGGCACCCAGTGGTACATCCTGTTCAACGTCATCGCCGGCACGACCGCCTTTCCCTCCGATCTGAAGGAGGCGGCACGGAGCTTCCACGTGAAGGGATGGCGCTGGTGGGCGCGGGTGATCCTGCCGGGCATCTTCCCCTACTACGTCACCGGCGCCATCACCGCCTCGGGTGGATCGTGGAACGCCGCGATCGTCGCCGAGGTGGCGAGCTGGGGCGACGCCAAACTCAC
>JAAYVT010000334.1 GCA_012517025.1 Phyllobacteriaceae bacterium
CGAGACGGCCGCCCGCCTCGCCGATCATCCCAACATCGTCGGCGTCAAGGACAGCGCCGGTTCGCAGGAGAGCCTCGACGCCTTCCTCGCCGTGGCGCGGGGACGGTCCGACTTCGGCGTTCTGGTCGGTCCCGATTCGCTCATCCACCACGGACTGTGCGAAGGCGCGATCGGTTCCATCTCCGGTCTCGGCAATCTCCTGCCGAAGACCATCGCCGCGATCGTCGCGGCCGCCGCCGTCGGCGATCGCATCGCCGGCGCCACCCACCAGGAGCACTGCAGCGCGCTGCGCAAGGAGCTCTACGCCCTCGGTTTCGCTCCGACCATGGTCAAGCGGGCACTCGCCTCGGTGATGCCCGAGGTCGGGCGCAGCCGCTCTCCCCTGCTCATCCCCCCGGAGCTCGACGCCCGGATCGCGGCGATCGCGGCCCGGTACGTCGAAGAGTGACGCCCCGACGCGACCAGGGACGCCGACCCGAATACGGCCAAGACCGGGGCAAAAGCCCCGAACAACGGAGGAAGTCGCATGAAGAAGCTCAGCCTCGCCACGGCGCTGACGGCCGGGAGCATCGCTCTGATGGTCGCCGGCGTCGCGCGCGCCGACACGGTCAAGATCGCGGCTCAGGAACCCGGCGGCAGCTGGTATTCCTACGGCGCCACCTTCGCCAAGCTGATCGACGACAACAAGGCCGCCGGTCTCACCGCCGAGATCGTGCCGCGCGGTGGCGGCTTCGCCAACCCGAGTTCGGTCGACAAGAACCTGGCGCAGTTCGGCTTCACCAGTTCCAACGCCGCCGCCTGGGCGGTGAGCGGCCTGGAAGAAGTCTACAAGGGCCAGAAGGCGCAGAATCTGCGCACCGTCACCGGTGCCATGCAGGCCGCCTACACGATGGTCATCGCGCGCAAGGACTACGTCGAGAAGTCCGGCGTGAAGACCTTCGACGACATGATGAAGGCCACCAACCCGCCGCGCATCGGCCTCAAGCCGACCGGTAGCCAGGTGCCGATGATCGCCGACATGATGTTCAAGTCGGCCGCCGGCGTCTCGCTCGCCGATCTGCGCTCCAAGGGCATCGTCACCCAGGCGGCGCCGGGCCAGCTCACCAGCATGCTCGCCGACGGTCGGCTCGACGTCTACATCGAGAATGCGCCGGCCGGCACCGCCACCGTGACCGAGATGACGCTGACCAACGACATGGTCTTCCTGCCGATCTCCGACAAGGTCCTCGCCGACCTCGCCAAGTCCGGCCTGCCGACCGGCCCGATGGCCAAGGGGACGTTCAAGGGTCAGGACGCCGACTACATGAACCCGGTCAGCGCCACCATCCTGATCACCAACAAGGACGTGCCGGAGAAGACCGTCTACGACGTCCTCAAGACGCTGGTCGACAACCGCGCCTTCATCGGCGAACAGCACGCCGCGTTGAAGTTCTGGGATCCCAAGGCCGGCTGCCAGCCCGAGAACGCGGTGCTGCCGCTGCATCCGGGCGCCGAGAAGCTGTGCAAGGAACTCGGCTATCTGAAGTGAGCCGACCGGCGGCTTCGTCGCGGCCCCCGCGCATGGCGGGGCCCGCGGCGAGGCGAACCGACGGCGAGGCGCGGCCGCGGATCGCGGCCGCCACCCCCGGGGACACGGGGCGCGCGGCGTGACGGGCACGACCCGCATCGCCATGCGAACACTCCCACAGATCACTCTTTCTCGCGCCGTGGGCACGCCGATGATCACCTACGACAAATTCCACCGCCTGATCCTGGCCGGGCTGTCGCTGGGCTACTTCGCCTTCCTGGTGAAGCAGTTCTACTGGCCCGACCCGCCGATGCTCGCCGCCCCCGTCCACGTCTTCCTGGCGATGGCGGTGACGACGTTGCTCATGCCGATGAAGCCGGCCTCCGCCGTCGGGCGCATCGCCGCGCGCGTCGTCGAAACGCTCATGGTGTTCGCCTGCCTGGCGATCGCCGCGCACTACATCTTCGATCTCGATCGGATGCAGACGCGTCTGGCCTACATCGACGAGGTCTTCCCGGTCGACAAGGTCGTCTTCGCCGTCGGTACCGCGATGCTGCTCGAAGGGGTCCGGCGCTGCGTCGGCTGGAGCCTGCTGAGCATGATCCTGGCTTTCCTGGCCTACGGTTTCCTCGGCTTCCTGGTGCCGTCGCCGCTCGGCTTCTCCGGCTTCGACCTCGGCCAGATGACCGACATGATGACGATGAACCCGGACGGCCTGTTCGGCGTCACCGCCACCACGTCGATCAATTTCGTCTTCTACTTCATCATGTTCGGCGCGATCTTCGCCTCCACCGGCGGCGGTCAGCTGTTCATCGACATCGCCATGATGGCGGCCGGACGGCTGGTCGGCGGCGCGGCCAAGGCGGCGCTGATCGGCTCGGCCCTGTTCGGCACGATCTCCGGCTCGGCGGTCTCCAACGTCGCCGCCGTCGGCGTGCTGACCATCCCCTTGATGCGCCGCGCCGGCTACACCGCCGAACAGGCCGCCGCGACGGAAGCGATCGGCTCGACGGGTGGCCAGTTGATGCCGCCGGTGATGGGCATCGCCGCCTTCGTCATGGCCGACATTCTCGGCGTGCCCTATACGCGCATCGCGCTGGCCGGCGTCATCCCGGCGCTCGCCTTCTACGGCGCGTTGTTCGTCATCGTCGATCTGCGCGCCCGCAAGTCCGGCGTCGGCACCATCGACTTCGACGCCTCGACCATCGCGCCGCTGATGCCGCGGCTGCATCTGCTGATCGGACCGGTGCTGATGCTCGGCATGCTGTTCGCCGGCTATTCGGCCCCGTTCGCCGCCTTCTACGCGTCGATCGTCGCCATCCTGGTGCCGCTGCTGCGCAAGGAGACGCGCTACGATTTCGCGCGGCTCTACGAGATCGCCCTCGACGTGCCGAAGCAGATGGCGCAGCTGTCGATCCCGCTGTGCACCATCGGCATCATCATGACGGTGGCGACGCAGTCCAATCTGGCGCTGAAGTTCGTGACCGGCCTCACCGTGCTCGGCGGCGGCAGCCTCTATCTGTCGCTGATCCTGATCGTGATCGGCTGCCTGATCATGGGCATGGGCCTGCCGACGGTGGCCGCCTACATCATCGGCTCGGTGATGTTCGTCCCCGCCCTGGTCGGCATGGGCGTCGATCGGCTCGCCGCGCACTTCTTCGTCATGTTCTTCTGCGTCCTGTCGATGGTGACGCCGCCGGTGGCGCTCGCCTCCTTCGCGGCGGCCGGCATGGCCAAGGCCAACACGATGAAGACCGGTATGCTGGCGACGGGTCTCGGGGCGGTGAGCTTCCTCATCCCCTTCGGCTTCGTCACCGACCCGATCATCCTGTGGAACGGCCCGATCGGCCCGATCCTGATCGCCGCCTTCGGCATGATGTGCGCGATCGTCGCCTGGGCGATGTTCATCCAGGGTTGGATGAACCAGAACCTGACCTGGGCGGAGCGGCTGGTCTGCCTGGTGATCTGCGTCGGCATCGTGCTGGTGAAGAGCCTCGATCCGCTGTGGTTCGCCCTGCTCGCCGCCTTCTGGGTGGTGATCGGCTGGTGCTTCCTCATC
Source organism: Phyllobacteriaceae bacterium (assembly GCA_012517025.1). Lineage (GTDB taxonomy): Bacteria > Pseudomonadota > Alphaproteobacteria > Rhizobiales > Ancalomicrobiaceae > Pinisolibacter. The sequence goes on from JAAYVT010000334.1 coordinate 3,567, forward strand.
CGCCCGCGGTTCTTCAGCGACGAAGCTCGGGTGATCGCCCCGCCGCCGTCGATGACCGCCGAGGAACTCCTCGCCCAAGCCCCCGTGGCCGCCCACGGCGAGTGAGACGACCCGCCTCGCGACGGGCGGCGGCCACGGCCGCCGTCCCCCTCCCCTCACCGACCGGAGAACGACGATGTCGACCGCCCCCCTCGCCGCCGCGACTCCGACCTTCGACGGCGTCCTGCGTCCCTCGCCCCTGGGCCCCGGCGTCACCGAAGCGATGATCCCCTCTTCCTGCGTGCAGAACCATGCCGCCAACCTCATGCAGCTTCCGAACGGCGACATGGCCTGCGTCTGGTTCGGCGGCACGCAGGAGGGCATCCCGGACATTTCGGTCTGGTTCTCACGTCTGAAGGTCGGTGCCGAGGCCTGGAGCGCGCCGGTCAAGCTCTCCGACGACCCGACCCGGTCCGAGCAGAACCCGATCCTGTTCGTGGCGCCCGACGGTCGCGTCTGGCTCCTGTGGACGGCGCAGATCAACGGCCGCCAGGACACGGCGATCGTCCGCCATCGCATCTCCGAGGACGGCGGCGAGACCTGGGGCGCGATCGAGACGCTGATCGGCACACCCGGCACTTTCGTGCGTCAGCCGATCACGGTGCGGTCCGACGGCGCGTGGATCCTGCCGGTCTTCCTCTGCCGTACCGAACCGGGCGTCGCCTGGGTCGGCGACGACGACGTCTCGGCGGTCGAGATCTCGCGCGACCAGGGCCGAACCTGGACGCGCACCGAAGTGCCGGACAGCCTCGGCGCCGTGCACATGAACGTCGTCGCCCTCGACGGCGCCGAGATGGTCGCCTTCTACCGCTCGCGTTGGGCCGATCACGTGCGCGCCTCGCGCTCGCACGACGGCGGCCTGACCTGGAGCGCGCCGGAAGACCTCGCGCCGCCCAACAACAATTCGTCGATCCAGGCGACCCGGCTCGCCGACGGGCGGCTGGCCATGGTCCACAACTGGTCGAGCCGTCTCGACGCCACCGAACGGCGCCTGTCGCTCTACGACGAGATCGAAGATCCGGACGCCGGCGCGACCAAGGCGATCGTTCCGGAGAGCGAGCGCAAGACCGCCTTCTGGGGAGCGCCGCGCGCGCCGATGACGCTGTCGATCTCCGCCGACGGCGGCCGCACTTGGCGGCGCGCGCTCGATCTCGAGGAGGGCGACGGCTTCTGCCTGTCGAACAACTCGCGCGAGGACAAGAACCGCGAGCTCTCCTATCCGTCGATCCGGCAGGCGGCCGACGGTCGGATCCACGTCGCCTACACCTGGTTCCGCAAGGCGATCAAGCACATCTCCCTGCCCGCCGACGCCGTCTGAGGCGACCGGCTCGTCTCGCGCGGCGGATCACCGACGGCGCGCGCGACCTCCCACGAGGGCTTCCCACCATGCTCGACCGTACCAAGACCCGGCGTCTCGCCGACCTCCTCCTCGCCGCGCGCGAGGCCCGTCGCCCCCTGCTCGAGCCGATCCCCGATCTCGTGCCGCTCGATGCGGCGGAGGCCGACGCGGTGCAGTTCGCCTGCGCCGACGCGCTCGGCCCGATCGGGGGATGGAAGGTGCTGCAGGTCGGCGACCGCGACGGTTCGTTCGGCTTCGTGCCGGCGGCGCGCCGCTACGAGGCGCCGGTCGCCGTCTCCGAGGCGCGGGCGCGCCTGAAGATCGAGTTGGAAATCGCCTTCGTGGTCGGCCGCGACCTGACCGGTCGGCCGGACGGCGCACCCTATTCGACCGAAGAGGTCCTCGCCGCGATCGGCGGCGCCTTCGCCGCCTTCGAGATCCTCGAGAGCCGGTTGCCGGCCGGCTCGCCGCCGCTCGCCGCGCGCGCCGACGCGATGTCCAACTGGGGCCTCGTCACCGGGCCGGTCGAGGCCGACTGGCGCGGCCGCGTCCACGCCGAAGTCGTCACCGAGCTGACGATCTCGGGCCGCATCGCCGCGTCGACGGTCGGCGGACACCCGACCGGGGATCCGGCGCATGCCCTGCCCTGGCTGGCGAACGCCCTCCTCGCCGCCGGCCGTCCGCTCCGGGCCGGTCAGGTCGTGACCACCGGCTCCTTCGGCGGCAGTCATCCGATCGAACCGGGCGACACCGTCACCGGTCGGATCGACGGCTTCGCCCCCATCGTCTTCCGGCTCGACCCATGACCGCGCTCGTCGACGGCGCCCGCGAGGGGCGCAGAGTTCTCGTGACCGGGGTGTCCTCGGGGATCGGGGCGGCGATCGCCGAGGGGTTGCTCGACGCGGGATGGCGGGTGATCGGCCTCTCCCGCACGGCGCCGTCGAAGGTCCATGCGAACCTCACCCACGTCGCGGTCGATCTCGCCGACGCCGCCGCGCTCGACCGCGTGCTCGCCGAGATCGGCGCCGTCGATGCGCTCGTCCATGCCGCCGGGATCCTCCGGGTCGGGCGCATCGGCGAACAGTCGCTCGCCGACGGTGCCGCGATGTGGCGGCTCCACGTCGAGGTGGCGACGCAGCTGGTCGAACGTCTCGCCCCCGGTCTGCCGGAGAGCGGACGCATCGTGCTGCTCGGCAGCCGCACCGCCGCCGGTTCGGCCGGCCGCGCCCAATACGCCGCGACCAAGGCGGCGCTCGTCGGCATGGCGCGGTCGTGGGCGATCGAACTGGCGCCGCGCCGCATCACCGTCAACGTGATCGCCCCCGGCGCCACCGACACGCCGATGCTGCGCGACCCGGCCCGCACCGCGGTGACGCCGCGGCTGCCGCCGATGGGGCGCTTCGTCGACCCGCTCGAGATCGCAGCCTTGGCGGCCTTCTTGCTGTCGCCCGGCGCGGCGAGCCTGACCGGCCAACAGATCGTCGTCTGCGGCGGCGCCTCGCTGACGTGAGGCGCCAAAGGCCGGCGACCGCGCCCGTCACGGACCGGCGCAAGGATCGGCGCGTCCGAGCACCGTCTGCCCGACTTGGGCGTCGTAGGCACGGAAGCCGAGCGCATCGATGGTGATGACCCGGTAACACGGATCGCCCCCGGTCCAGAGCGGGGTGGGACAGGCCGGATCGGTGACGAACCGATGGGCGCACGCCTGCCCGGAACTGAACGCGACGCCGTCCGGATCGGTCCCACAGAGCGGCACGTGGACGTGGCCGAAGACGACGTGGCGAATGCCGCCCGGGTGTCGCTTCAGTCGCGCCATCACCGCGCCGTCGTCGTGCAGGCGGATGTGCTCGAAATGCGCGAGGCCGTCGGAAACCGGCGGATGATGGAGAAAGACGGTGATCGGCAAGGGCCCCGCCCCGGCGAGCGCCTCGTCGAGCCAGGCCAGCCGGGGGGCGTCGTAGAGCCCGCCGATCAGGCCGCTCTCGTTGGTGTCGAGGAAGAGCAGGCGGCCGAACGGGGTGTCCGAGAAGGACTGAACGTGACCGGACGCGGCACGGGGATGGTCGGGAAACGCCTCGACGAACGCGTCGCGGCCGTCGTGGTTGCCCAGACACAGCCGGACCGGGAACGGAACCGGCGCGAGAATGTCGCGCAACAGCGCGTAGGCCGCAGGATCGCCGTCGTTGCACAGATCGCCGGTGATCACCAGGAGATCGGCGTCCCAATGGCGAACGAGCACGTCGGCGACGGCGCCGCGCAGATTGGCTTCCGGGTCGACGCCGTTCACCCGCCCGCCGGAGCGGACGATGTGCGTGTCGGTGATCTGGATGATCTTCATCGAGTGTACCTGGCATCTGAAGACGACGGGTGGGCGGTCGAAACCGCCCACCCTCGGGACCGCTCGGTCACTTGATCAGGGCATTCGTCTGCTCGACGATTTCCTTCAGACCGGCCTCCGGCGTGAGCTCGCCGCGCATGACCTTGCCGATCACGTCGCGCTGGGTGCGCCAGATGCGGACCGAGTCGCCGCCGGGATAGCCGGCCCAGGGAAGCGACTTGTCCGCCTGGAGCGAGGCGGTCTTCACGTTCGGATGCTCGACGTAGTACGGCGCCAGATAATCCGGGCCGGTCGCCAGCTTGTTGGTCGGCAGATAGCCGGTGATCCGGACGATGGTGTTCTGGGCGGCCGGTCCGGTGATCCACTTCAGGTATTTCCAAGCGGCGTCCTGCTTGGTTTTGTCCTGGGTCAGAATGACGGCGGAGTTGCCGCCGGTCGGGACGCCGCCGTGGACCTTGTCCTCGAGCGGGAAGGTGGTGGTCTTCAGCTGGAACCGGGTGCCGACCAGACCTTCGATGGTCTGGACGTGGGCGGGGGTCGAGAACATGAAGCCGGTCAGGCCGGCGCCGAACTGCTGACGGGCCTGATCCCAGTCGAGAACCGCCTGGCCACCCTCGGTGACGAAGCGGCGCGTCCATTGGAGCGCCTTCAGGCCGATCGGGCCGTCGAAGGCGGCCTTGCCGGTCTTCGGATCGGTGAGCGTGCCGCCCTGCGAGACGATCAGCGCCTGCCACAGCCAGTCGTCCGGCCAACCGCCGATGTCGTAGGCCATGCCGGCGACCTTGGGATCGGTGGCGTGGATCTTCTGGGCGAGCGCGATCAGGCCGTCGAAGGTGTCCGGCATGTGGTCGGGATCGCCCCCGGCCTTGCGGACGAGATCGGCGTTCACGAACATGATCGGCGAGGAGGCGTTGACCGGAAGGCCGTACTGCTTGCCGTCGACGACGCCGAGGGCGGCCATCTTCGGGCTGTAGTTGCGATCGAGGAAGGCCTGTCCGCCCTCGGCCGCGACGAACGGTCCGAGATCGGTGATCTGGCCGCGCGGCGCCAGGGTGTGGACGAGTTCGCCGGTCAGATTGTAGCCGGAGAAATAGACGTCCGGCAGATTGCCGGTGACCGCCGCGCGCAGAACCTGCTGCTGGCCTTCGTTGTAGCCGGGAGCCGGCGCCAGGAACTCGATCTTCACGTCCGGATTGTTCTTCATGAATTCATCGGCCAGCGGCTGATGAAACTTCGTGAAGCCGGGCAGATTGTAGAGAACTTGCAGCTTCACCGGGTCGGCGGCGGCCACCCCGGGCAGCGTGAGACCGACCGCGAGGGCGGCCGCGGCGAGGCGTTTGGACAGCGACATGGGGATCTCCGTGACGTCTTCTTGGGGGACGAGAAGGGGTCCGCGATCACTTGATCCCGGACATGGTGATGCCGGCGATGAAGTGCCGTCGGGCGAGGAGGAAGCACAGCACCATCGGCGCGGTGATGATCGTGGCGCCCGCCATCAGCGCGCCGTAGTCGGCGCCGCTCTCGACGTCGGCGAAGAGCAGCATGCCGAGCGGCGGCGGGGCGAGACGGGTGTCGGAGACGACGATCATCGGCCAATAGAGGTCGTTCCAATGGGCGACGAGCGAGAACACCGCGAAGGCGGCGAGCGCCGGCAGCGAGCCGCGCAGAACGAGGCCCCAACAGATCTCCCATTCGGAGAACCCGTCGAGGCGGGCGGCGTCGATGATCTCGTCGGGATAGCTGCGGAACGCCTGACGGAACAGGAAGATGGCGAAGACCGACAGGAAGAACGGCGCCATCATCGCGAAGTAGGTGTCGAGCAGCTTGGTCTTCGCCAGCGCGACGAAGAGCGGCAGCGCCAGCGCCTGCATCGGGATGCACAACGCCGCCACCACCGCAGCGAACAAGAGCCCGCGTCCGGGGAAGCGCAATTTCGCCAGCGCATAGGCGGCGGGCACGGCGGTCGCGACCTGAACGACGAGGATACCGGCGCAGACGAGGACGCCGTTCACCATGAACCGCGTCATCGGCACCTGACCGGCGGCTCGGGCGTAGTTGGCGAGCATCGCCGAAAAATCGAAGCTCGGCAGCAGCGAGACCCGGAACACCTCCGACGGCGGGCGCATCGAGGTCAGCAGCATCCACCAGAACGGCAACAGCATCACCGCCGCACCGAGGGCCAGGATCAGATGCGGGAGATGGCGGCGAGCGAAGGCGGTCATCGATAGTGCACCCGGCGATCGAGGTGAAGCGTCTGACCGATCGACAGAACCAGGACGATCACCAGGAAGAGGAGGGTCAGCGCGGCGGCGTAACCGGTGTTCGAGTACTCGAAGCCCTCGAGGTAGAGGTCGTAGAGCAGCGTCTCCGAGCCGCCGCGCCCGTGGGTCAGCACGGCGACGGTCTCGAACGCCTTGAAGGCCGAGATCGAGGTGGTGACGACGACGAACATCGTCGTCGGCCCGAGCATCGGCCACGTCACGATCAGGAACCGGTCGATCGGCGACTTGGCGCCGTCGAGGCGGGCTGCCTCGTAGAGATCGCGCGGAATGGCGGTCAGGCCGGCGAGAAACAGCACCATGTTGAAGCCGACGATCTGCCAGACGCCGATCGCCGCCATGGTCGGGATCAACAGCGCGGGCGTCGCCAGAAACGACACCGGCTCGAAACCGAGGGCACCGATCGCGGCGTTCACCGGACCGAGCGAGGGGTGGAGCAGAAACTGCCAGACCGTCGCCATGGCGACGAGCGTCGCCGTCACCGGAAGGAAATAGGCGACTTCCCAGAACGCCCGGCTCTTGCCGCGCCCGTGGACGAGCAACGCGACGCCGAGCGCCAGAAAGACGCCGGCGGGAATGACGATCACGGCATAGAGGAGCGTGTTGACGGCGGCGCGCAGGAACACCGGATCTTCGAAGGCATGGAGGAAGTTGCCGAGACCGACGAAGCGGGTGGCGAGCGCCCCCAGGCGGTAGTCGGTGAGGCTGAAGCCGACGAGCACGATCGCCGGCAGCACATAGATCGCCACCAACAAGACGACCGCCGGGGCGACGAAGAAGATCGCCGCCCACAGGCCGCGCCGCGCCGGACGGACGAAGGCGCGTTTCGGCGCGTCGAGGATCGCCGTCGCCGTGCTCATGCCGTCACCCGACGGCAGGCGGCGACCGGACGGCGCAGGCCGTCGGCCCCGAAGAGATGGGCGGCGGATCCGTCGACGGCGAGATGGACGATGTCGTCCGCGCCGGCGCCGATCGCCTCGCCGGGAGCGCGCCGCATCACCAGACGCAGCGAATCGTCGGCGACCGGCACCAGGGTGTCGAAACGATCGGCGCCGTGGCGCTCGCTGCGCACCAGACGGGCGGCGATGCCGCGTGCGGCCGGGCGCAGGTCCTCGGGGCGGACGCCGAGCATCGCGGGTCCGGCGTTCTCGGGGCCGGTGACGAGATCGAGCGGCAGGCCGAAGGCGGTGAGGCGTCCGGTCGCGTCGCATTCGACCGGCAGCAGATTGATCGACGGCGTGCCGATGAAGCGGGCGACGGCGAGCGAGGCGGGGCGCTCGTAGAGGTCGGCGGCGGTGCCGAACTGGAGAATCCGGCCCCCCTCCATCAGCGCGATGCGATCCGACATGGTCATCGCCTCGACCTGATCGTGGGTGACGTAGACGAAGGTGGCGCCGAGCCGGCGATGGAGCGCCGACAGTTCCTCGCGCATGTGGGTGCGCAGCTTGGCGTCGAGGTTGGAGAGCGGCTCGTCCATCAGGAACGCCGCCGGCGAGCGCACGATCGCCCGCGCCAGGGCGACGCGCTGCCGTTGTCCGCCCGACAACTGCGCCGGACGCCGCTCGAGCAGCGGATCGATGTGCAGCATCTCGGCGGTGGCCTCGACCTGCCGATCGATGTCGGCGAGGATCTCCCGACGCCCCGGCACGAGACGGCCGAGGAGCGGCAAGCGCGCCGCCGACGACAGGCGACGCATCCGGAGCGGCGTCGCGATGTTGCGACGAACCGTCATGTGCGGGTAGAGCGCGTAGGACTGAAACACCATCGACAGGTTGCGATCACTCGGGTCGATCGCCGTCACGTCGCGCCCGCCGATGGAAACCCGACCGTGGTCGGCGGTCTCGAGCCCGGCGAGGATGCGCAGCAAAGTGGACTTGCCGCATCCCGACATGCCCACCAGGGAGACGAATTCTCCGGCCGCGATCGACAGATCGATGCCGTCGAGAACGATTTCCGAACCGAAACGCTTGCCGATGCCGGACAGCTCGACCGACTGGGGTGTCATGGACCGCTCCTCTGATGGGAAGAGTGGGTGCCATCCGGTCCCGGAAGGTTTGGTGACGGTTGGACGAATTCTCGGTGACATCCGATCGCAACGTCGTCGTCGCGTCGCGACTTCGATCGGCGCGCCCGCCATCTTTGCGGGCAGCCGCGATCCATGCGCAGTCGGGGGTTGGAAGAGTGGTTCGGGAGGTCTGCGACGCGAGCGCGAGCCGACCGATGCGACGGCACCCCCTCGGCACGCGCCCTCGCCATCGCGGCCGACGGTCGCGATCGTCTCCGGCGCCGTGGCGCCGGGACGTGGGGCGGGCTCTTCGACGTCGCTTCCTTCCGAAAGCGACGTCGGATCAGAACGCGTCTTCCATCACCACGTGGCCGGGCGACACGGCGCGATAGCGACGTTCCTGCCGGGAATACCCGAGCGGACGCACAGGGCTCGCGAGCTCGCGGACGTCGAGATCCCGGCGAATGCCCCGGCGCGCCGGGTCGGGCACGGGAA
>JAAYVT010000335.1 GCA_012517025.1 Phyllobacteriaceae bacterium
CAAGGTCGGGCGCTATGCGTGGGGCGCGGCGATCCGTCCGAAGCCGTGAGCGGCGACGAAGAAAGGCCGGTTCCCCGAGGGGAACCGGCCGAGGTCGCGCGGTCTGGCGCGCAGGGAACTCAGTTCTTCGGCGCGAGCGACTTCAGATAGGAGACGATCAGCTCCTGTTCGCCCGGATCGGTGACGCCGACATGGCGCATCTTGGTGCCCGGCAACATCGTGGTGTTGTCGGCCATCCACGCCTTGACGGCGTGCTCGGTCCAGGTGAAGCCGGCGCCCTTCATCGCGTCGGAATAGGTGAAGCCGGGGTAAGACCCCGCTTTGCGGCCGATCACGCCGACGAGCGGCGGGCCGTAGGACTTCTTGGCGAGATCGTCGGCGTGGCAGATCCGGCAATGGGTCTCGAACAGGACCTTGCCGGCCTTGATGTATCCTTCCTCGGCCCGGGCGACGCCGGCGGCAAGGACGGTGACGGCGACGAGCGTCGCGAGCGAGGCCGCGGAGCGCGAAAGCATGGTTGGATCCTCCCAGATCGTCTTCTTTGTTTTCGAAGGATAGGCGTTCCGCGCGCCGCCCGCCTCCGACCTAGGTCGCAAGGCGGGCGGTTTCATCCTCCTGCTTTGGTGCGATATAAACCGGATCCGAGTTCATCAACCGCGTCGCCGCGCCGGATCGTAGGCGGTGATCGCCACCGCCATGGCGAAGAGCGTGGTGCCGGCGACGACGGCGAAGGCGATCGGCTCGAACCGCCCGTAGAGGGCGAAGCGGACGAGCTCGACGGCGTGGGTGAAGGGATTGGCGAGGCAGATCCGATAGAGCAGCGGGCTCGCCTCCTCGACCTTCCACAGCGGGTAGAGCGCCGAGGAGGTGAAGAACATCGGAAAGATCACGAAGTTCATCACGCTGGCGAAGTTCTCGAGCTGACGGATCGCCGAGGAGAGGACGAGGCCGATCGCCCCGAGCATGGCGCCGGCCAGCACCAGCGCCGGCAGCGCGGTCAGGTAGCCGAACGCCGGGGCGCGGACCTCCCAGAACCAGGCGACGACGAAGAAGACGTAGACCTGGACGACGCAGACGATCACCCCGGCGACGAGCTTCGAGACGAGCAGGAACCAACGCGGAAACGGGCTCGTCAGCAGCACCCGCATCGAACCTATCTCGCGGTCGTAGACCATCGACAGCGACGACTGCATGCCGCCGAAGAGCAGGATCATCGCCGCGAGCCCCGGCGTCACGTAGACCTCGTAGGGCACGTAGGTACGGTAGGGCGGGATGATCGAGACGCCGAGCACCGAGCGGAAGCCGGCGGCGAAGACGAACAGCCACACCAGCGGCCGCACCAGGGCAGAGAAGAACCGGCCGCGTTGCAGCACGAAACGGGCGAGGTCGCGGCGGACGACGCCGGCGAAGCAGCGCAGCCAGCCGATCGGGCGGGTCGAGGGATCGACGAGGTCGGGACGCGTCGTCATGCCGCCGTCTCCTCGGTGGTGAGCGCGGCGAAGCCGCCGGCGATCGAGCCGCCGAGGCCGACGAGCTCGGTCGCTGCCCCGGAAAACCGCACTCGGCCGTGATGCAGCACGACGACGGTGTCGGTCTGGTCGATCTCGTCGAAGAGGTGGGTCGCCCACAGCACGCCGAGGCGCTCGTCGGCGACGAGTTCGCGCACCAGGGCGCGCAGATCGCGGCGCGACGCCGGATCGAGGCCGACGGTCGGTTCGTCGAGGACGAGCAGCGAGGGGCGATGGAGCAGCGCGCGGGCGATTTCAACGCGCCGTTGCTGGCCGCCCGACAGGGCGCGGACCGGATCGCGCGCCCGTTCGGCGAGGCCGAAGCGGGCGAGCAGCGCCTCGGCGCGGGCGTGGCCGTCGCGCCGCGACAGGCCGTGCAGGGCGGCGGCGTGGAGGAGGTTGCCGAGGACCGAGAGATCGGGGTCTGCGGTGCGCGACTGGAAGACGATGCCGAGCCGGGCGAGCGCGGCGGTCGGCTTCTCGCCGATGTTCCGTCCCTCGATCTCGACCGCGCCGACGCGGGCGTGGAAGAGCCCGGAGATCAGCGAGACCAGCGTCGACTTGCCGGCGCCGTTGGGGCCGAGCAGGGCGACGAAACGGCCCGCCGGCACGCTCAGCGAGACGTCGTCGAGCGCCCGCCGGGGGCCGTAGAGATGCGAGACGCCGACCACCCG
>JAAYVT010000336.1 GCA_012517025.1 Phyllobacteriaceae bacterium
CAGGGGATGCCGAGATAGACGAAGACGCTTCGGGCGATCTGGCCGATCGAGACGTCGACCACCGAGCCGGAGAGCCCGAACAGCGGCGGCAGCACGGTGACGAAGAACCAAGCGTAGACGCTGTAGAACAGCACCTGGAAGATCGAGTTGAAGGCGACCAGCCCGGCGGCGTATTCGGTCGATCCCTTGGCGAGTTCGTTCCACACGATCACCATGGCGATGCACCGCGCCAGGCCGATCATGATCAGGCCGACCATGTATTCGGGCTTGTCGGGGAGAAAGATCACCGCCAGCACGAACATCAGAACCGGCCCGACAAGCCAGTTCTGCACCAGCGACAGACCGAGCACCTTGCCGTCGCGAAAGACGTCGGGCAGTTCCTCGTAGCGCACCTTGGCGAAGGGCGGATACATCATCACGATCAAGCCGACGGCGATCGGGATGTTGGTGGTGCCGACCTGGAAGGAATTGATGAAGCCTTCGACGCCCGGCACCGACCAGCCGATGGCGATGCCGAGCGCCATGGCTGCGAAGATCCACAGCGTCAGCCAGCGATCGAGAAACGACAGTTTGCGAGATACGGCACTCATTCGATGTCTCCCCGCGGGCCGGTCGCGCCTTCGAGGCGACCGATCTCGCGCAACTGGTTGCCGAGTGCCAACGCGTCGATGCTGGCCAGCGGCAGCGACCGGAACGCCGAGATCCGGTTTTTGAGATGGCGGAACGCGGTGACGAAGGCGGTCTCCTTCTGGAGGTCGGTGCCCTCGATCGCCGCCGGATCTTCGATGCCCCAATGGGCCGTCATCGGTCGACCGGGCCACACCGGGCAGGCCTCGCCGGCGGCGGCGTCGCAAACGGTGAAGACGAAATCCATGACCGGCGCGCCGGGCACGGCGAATTCGTCCCAGCTCTTGGATCTGAACCCCGCGGTCGGATGGTCGGCCCGCTCGAGCACCTTCAGGGCGAACGGATTGACCGTGCCCTTCGGGTGGCTTCCGGCGGAGAACGCCCTGAAACGTCCTGCGCCGTCCTTCGTCAGGATGCTTTCCGCCAGGATCGAGCGGGCGGTGTTGCCGGTGCACAGGAACAGGACGTTGTAGATGCGATCAACCATGGCGAGCCTCGTCGGTGGTCGGGACGTCCGTCGAACAGGGGGAGGAAACCGTCGCACCGAGTTCGGCGCAGACCGACGGGTTGCCGCCGCAGCAGTCGTGCAGGAGGAATTCCGCGAGCGCCGCGACGCTTTCCGTCCGCGCCCGGTAGATGATCGAGCGGCTGCGCCGTTCCGGCGCGATCAGATCGGCGCGGGTGAGGACCGCGAGATGGGTCGACATCGTGTTCTGCGGAACGTCGAGACGCCGAGCGACTTCGCCCGCCGGCAGACCCACGGGTTCGTGCGCCATCAACAGCCGGAAGACCGCGAGGCGGGTCGGCTGGGAGAGCGCGCCGAAGGCGAGGAGAGCGTTTTTTTCATCCATGAATCGACGTTACTCGAACAAACGATGAAATGGCAAGCCGCCGGGTCGCCCCGTCCGGCGGATGCGATGGTTCGTCCACATGCCCGCGAGCCGGGCGGGGGAGGGCGGTCGGGGAGCGTCGTGTCCACGTGGTGGTGCGGCGTCTCGGCTGCGCCCCGGGCCTTGCGCGCCACCGAACCGGACCCGCGCTTCCACCCGACCGGATCGCAGACCGGTCACGGACGGGGATGAGCCCGGGGGCCGGGTCACGTTCCGAAATGTCGCTTGCGTCGCGCCACCCACCGGCGGCTCCACCACCGGATCAGCTCGCCTCGGGTCGCATCTGCGCGCCGGCCGTGAAACTCGCGAGTCGGTCGGGCGAGCGCTGCCGGCGGCGCGCCAACCGATCGAGATACAGGTAGACGACCGGCGTCGTGAACAACGTCAGCATCTGACTGACGACGAGGCCGCCGAACATCGCATATCCGAGCGGTTGACGAAGCTCGGCCCCGTTTCCCGCTCCCAGCATCAGCGGAACCGCACCCAAGAGCGCCGCCATCGTGGTCATCAGAATCGGGCGAAAGCGCTGAAGCGCGGCCTTGCGGATCGCCTCCTCGGCGGAGAGACCCTCCTCGCGCTCGGCGGAGATCGCGAAATCCACCAACATGATGCCGTTCTTCTTGACGATGCCGATCAACAGAACGAGGCCGATCAGCGCGATCAGGCTGAAGTCGAAGCCGAAGGCCATCAAGACGACCAACGCGCCGACCCCCGCCGACGGCAACGTCGACAGGATGGTCAGCGGATGGACGAAACTCTCGTAGAGGATGCCGAGGATCAGATAGACGACGACGAGAGCCGCGGCGATGAGCAGCGGAACCGAGCTCAGCGATTCCTGGAAAGCCTGCGCCGTCCCCGAGAAGGTTCCGGTCAGAGAGGGGGGTACGTTCGATTGCCGCATCGCGCCTTCGATGGCCTTGGTCGCATCGCCCAGCGCGGCCCCCTGCGCCAGATTGAAGCTGATCGTCGTGGCCGGGAATTGTCCCTGATGGCTGACCGTCAGCGGTCGAACCGGCACCGTCGTCCACGAGACGAACGCCGAAAGCGGCACCAAATTGCCGGTCGTCGGGCTCTTCAGATGGAGTTTCTCCAGGGTCTCCGGCGTCTTCTGCAGGTCGGGGCGAACTTCCAGGATCACGTGGTACGAACTGATCTGGGTGAAGAACTGCGCCACTTGGCGCTGGCCGAAGGCGTCGTAGAGCGTGTCGTCGATCAGCTGCGGCGTGATGCCGTAGCGCGCCGCCTGATCGCGATCGATCGTCAGCGAGAGCGTGGTCCCTTCGGTCTGTTGATCCGAGGCGACGTCCTGCAACTGCGGCAGCTTTCGCAAGGTCGCCAGGATGCGGGACGACCACAGGCCGAGTTCCGCCGCATCCGCGTCCTGCAAGGTGAACTGGAACTGAGTCCGCGCCGAGCGACCGCCCATGCGGACGTCTTGCGCCGACTGAAGAAACAGGCGGACGCCTTCGACCCGGGCGAGCTTCGGCCGCAGTCGTGCGATGACTTGATCCGCGCTGGCGTCGCGCTCGCTTCTCGGCTTCAGCGTCACGTAGACGCGCCCGGTGTTGAGCGCCGATCCGGTCGAGCCGCCGGCCGACATGGCGACGTTGGCGACGGCGGGATCCGCCTGGACCACGGCCCCGAGGGCTTCCGACAATTCCAGCATCTTCGCGAAGGAAGTGTCCTGCGCCGCTTCGGTGATGCCGGTGATCAGACCGGTGTCCTGTTGCGGAAAGAAGCCCTTGGGGATGGCGACGAAGAGCCCGATGGTCGCCGCCAGAGTGGCCCCGAACACGGCGAGCGTGGCGAAGCGGTGACGCAACACGACGTCGAGACCACGGGCGTAGGCGGCGAGAACCGCGTCGAACGCCGCCTCGCCGATCCGGTGGAACCGGCCGTGGCGTTGCTCCCGCCGGATCAGACGCGCCGCCATCATCGGCGTCAGGGTCAGCGAGACGAAGGCCGAAATGGCGATCGTCATGCTGAGCGAGACGGCGAATTCGCGGAACAGTCGCCCGATGATTCCACCCATCATCAGCAACGGAATGAGAACCGCGACGAGCGAGAGCGAGATCGACACGACCGTGAAGCCGATCTCGCCGGCGCCGCGCAGCGCCGCCTCGAAGGGCTCCATGCCCGCTTCGATGTGCCGCTCGATGTTCTCGAGCACGACGATCGCATCGTCGACCACGAAGCCGACGGAAATCGTCAGCGCCATCAGCGAGAGATTGTCCAGGCTGTAGCCGGCCATCCACATCATCGCGTAGGCCCCGAGCAACGCCAGCGGCACGGTGACGGCGGGGATGACGGTCGCCCAGAAGTTGCGCAGGAAGAGGAAAATCACCATGACGACCAGCGCGATCGTCAGGATCAGGGTGAACTGGACGTCTCGCACCGAGGCGCGGATCGTCTGCGTCCGGTCGCTGATGACTTCGACGTGAATCGTCGAGGGCAGCGCCGCGGTCAGAGTCGGCAATGCGGCGCGAATGCCGTCGACCGTGTCGATGACGTTGGCGCCCGGCTGCTTGAACACGATGAGAGTGACGCCGCGCTTGCCGTTCGACCACGCGGCCTGTTTGGCGTCCTCCGGCCCCGACACCGCCTGCCCGAGATCGCGGATCCGGATCGGCGCGCCGTTGCGATAGGCGACGACCAGATCGTTCCACTGATCGACGCGCGTCAGCTGGTCGTCGGCATGGATCGTGAAGCTGCGGGTGGTCCCGTCGAGGCTGCCCTTGGGGGCGTCGACCGTCGAGACGGCGATCTGACTGCGCACGTCTTCGAGAGAGAGGCCTTTGTTCACCAGCCGCGTCGGATCGATCTGGATGCGGACCGCCGGCTTCTGTTGACCGCCGATCGAAACTTGCGAAACCCCCTTCATCTGACTGATGCGCTGGGCGAGCTTGGTGTCGACGGCGTCGTCGACCTCGGTGAGCGGCATCGTGTCGGAGGTCGCGGTGAGCAGCATGATCGGCGAATCCGCCGGATTGACCTTTCGGTAGGTCGGTGGCGAGGGAAGCGTCTTCGGCAGTTGGCCACCCGCCGCGTTGATCGCGGCCTGAACGTCGTTGGCGGCGGCGTCGATGTCGCGACCGAGGTCGAACTGGATGGTGATCGACGTCGATCCGAGCGCACTCGTCGACGTCATCTGCGAGATCGACGGAATCTGCGAGAACTGCGCCTCGAGCGGTTGGGCCACCGAGGTCGCCATGGTCTCCGGGCTGGCGCCGGGAAGCGAGGCCGAGACCTGGATGGTCGGAAAATCGACCTGCGGCAGCGGCGCCACCGGAAGCATCGGGTAGGCGACCAGGCCGGCGAAGGCGATGCCCACCATGACGAGGATCGTCGCGACGGGACGACGAATGAACGGTTCGGAGAGACCGCGGCTCATGGCGTCGTCCCCGCGTTCGAGGCGGTCGTCGGTGCCGACGCGTCGTGCGCATCGACCGGCACCCCCTCGCTCAAGCGGTACTGGCCGAAGACGACGATCTTTTCACCGGGCCGCACCCCCGAACCGATCGCCGCGCGGTCCCCGGCTTCGGCGAGAAGACCGACCGGGCGGATGCGCGCCTTGCCCTCGGCGTCGACGATCCACGCGTAGAGACCGTCTTGTCCGCGCTGGACCGCCGAGGCCGGGACGATCGGAACTTTCTCCAAATCGCGCAGGTGCAGCGTCGCCGTCACCGAACGACCGGGCCACAGAGCACCGTCGGCATTCGCGAATTCTGCCTTGAGCCGAATCATGCCGGTCGTCGCATCGACCTGATTGTCGATGACCGTCAGTCGCCCCTGCGCGAGCGGCTGCTCCCGCTCGCGATCGAGCACCCGAACGACCGAGGTTTCGTCGGCAAAGGACTTCCGAACGTCGTCGACGTATTTCTCCGGGAGGCTGAAGACGACGACGACGGGGTCGACCTGGACGATCGTCAGGATCGCCACTTGGTCGGAGGAACGCACGATGTTGCCCACGTCGACTTGCCGGAAGCCGATGCGTCCGGTGATCGGAGCGCGGATCTCGGCGTAGCTCAGCTGCACCCGTGCGGTTTCGATGGCCGCGTCGTCGGCCTGCAGGAGGGCCTTGGCGGCCGCGACCGACGCCTGTTGTGCGCTCAGCTGTTGTTGGGTCGCATAGGCCTTTTCGGCGAGCCGGGTGATGCGATCGAGGTCGAGTTCCAAATTGTGGAGCGTCGCCTCGTCCTGCGTCTTCTTGGCGAGCGCCTGATCGAGAGCCGCCTCGTAGGCGCGATCGTCGAGATGCAGCAGAAGGTCTCCCGCCGAGACGGTCTGACCTTCACGGAAATAGAGCTCGTCGATCGCGCCGTCGATCCGGGACCGAAGGCTCACCGTGTTCAACGGCTGCACCGTGCCGAGCCCTCGCGCGTCGATCGGAAAGGTTTCCTCCTCGACGACCATCGTGGTGACGGGAACTCGAGACACGGGCGTCGACGTCGACTGATTTCGAGGAGATGTCGTCAGAGAGATGCCGCCGAATCGTGAGGATGCTCCGATTGCGGCAATACAGAAGACGGCGATCCCTACGCCGATCGCCAAGACGACACGCGAATGCATGAACATGCCCCACAACGAACATCCGCAGGACGATCGCCGAGACGGCGTAGCGCCCGAGCCCGCGTTGAATACTTATATATACGATCAACCTATTTGCCGGAATTTCAAGTGAACGTTTGGTAAGGTGCCCGAGCCCACGGGGCGGCCGGAGGGCCCATCGTCCGAGAGGATGGCGACGACGTGCGAACCGGCTCGTCCGGCGGTCCCGCGCGTCGAACCGCTCCATCCTCACGAGAAGATGGAAAGCGCCGGTTTCAGAGGTCTGCCGGGGGGCGAGAGCCGGAGTTCGTCGGCATCGTCGATGGCCGATAACGTAGAACTACTTTCGTTGCTTTACGGATTTCGAGAGAATTCAACAATCGGACGGCCGCCGAACGAAAGGTGCGGCGGAGAGGAGTGAGCCCCTCGCCGCGTTCAACAGTCACCCGCGCCCGACGGGCTTCGCCGATCCGATGAAAACAATCATGTTTTCAGAACCTTGGGGAGAGACTCGCGACTTCGTCCGAGCGCTCTCGGCCGTACCCGGCGGGGGTCGCGGCCCGAATTGTCGCGAAGTTTCGGAAA
The DNA here is from genome assembly GCA_012517025.1 of Phyllobacteriaceae bacterium. Lineage (GTDB taxonomy): Bacteria > Pseudomonadota > Alphaproteobacteria > Rhizobiales > Ancalomicrobiaceae > Pinisolibacter. The sequence goes on from JAAYVT010000336.1 coordinate 6,651, forward strand.
GTATTGGGCGTGCGACGAGCGTATCCCAGGATCCATCGCTTCAACTGTGGGGGTCATCACCATGACCAGTCAAACCGCTGCAAACGAGAAGGTCCAGACGTCGGGCTCGACGAAGTCGACGGCGTCCGCCTCGGCCGACCGAACTTTCGGCATTCCCGGTTGGTGGATCACCATTTTCCTGTTCTGGCTCGGTTGGGTGTTCATGTACGCCGACCGGACGGTTCTCAACCCGGTGATGAAGGACATCCAGAGCGAGTTCGGCCTGAACGGTACGCAGCTCGGCCTGATCTCGAGCTTCTTCTTCTTCTCCTACGCCATCCTGCAGATCCCCGCCGGCATCCTCGGCGACCGCATCGGCCGCAAGAAGGTATTGGTGCCGGGCTTCATCCTGTTCGGCGTGTTCACCGCGGTGACCGGATCGGTCAAGAGCTTCTGGCAACTCATCGCCTCGCGCGTCGTCACCGGCGCCGGTGAGGGCACCTACTACGGCCCGCAATACGGCATCTCGTCCGAGCAGATTCCGCAGGAATATCGCTCGCTCGGCAGCGCCATCATCAATTCGGGCATGGCCTTCGGCATCGCCTTCGGCCTGATGGCCTCCAGTTGGATCGCCTACACGCTCGGCATGGGCTGGCGCACGCCGTTCTACTTCATGGCCATCCCGACCATCGTCACCGGTCTGCTGATCTGGTGGCTGGTCAAGGAGCCGCCGCGTCCGGTGCAGACCGCCGGCGGTTCGCAGGGCTCGTCCTTCATGGCGTTGATCCGCAACCGCAACCTCGTCGTCACCTATGTGATGGTGTTCTGCTCGCTGTTCGGCTTCTTCATGATCCTGACCTGGCTGCCCTACTATCTGCAGACCGAGCGCGGCATCCCGGTGAAGGACATCGGCAACATCTCCTCGCTCGTCGCGTGGGTGTCGATCCCCGGCGGCCTGCTCTTCGCCCGCATCTCCGACAAGCTCGGCAAGCGCCGTCCGCTGGTCATGGTGCTGGTTCCCGTCGCCGCCCTCAGCCTGATCTCGATCGCCTTCCTCCAGGACGTGAACCAGGTGATCGCCGCGATCTGCGTCTACGGCTTCTTCGGCAAGCTGGCGCTCGACCCGGTTCTGGTCGCCACCGTCGCCGACAACGCCTCGAAGGACTCCTACGGGACCGCCTTCGGCATCTTCAACTTCGTCGGCATGTCCTCGTCGATCGTCGCCCCGGTCATCGCCGGCGCGATCGCCGACGCCACCGGCAGCCTCGCCGCCAACTTCTACATCTCCGCCGCGATCCTGATGGTCGGCCTGATCGGCATGATGTTCATGAAGGACGCCGGCGCCAACTCGACCGGAAAGGCCGCCTGAGATGATCCGCGCTCGTCTGCTCAAGGGCAACTTCCAGGACTCCGTCACCCTGATGGTCCTGTCGCGGGATCTCTCCGCTCTCCCCGAGGTGGTCCGCGTCTCGGTGATGATGGGAACCCCCGCCAACAAGGACGTCTTCCGCGAGACCGGCCTGTGGGTCGACCTCCTCGCGGAGGCCTCCCCCAACGACCTCTGCATCGTCGTCGAGACCGACGGCGACGACGAGACGGTCGCCGACGCCGTCGCGACCCAGGTTCGCGATCGTCTCACCGAACTCGCCAAGGGGACCCGCAAGGCGCGCTACCCGGTCGTCCGCTCCTGGCGGCGGGCCAGGGAGGCGAACCCGAAGGCGAACGTCGCCTTGATTTCGGTCGCCGGCCAATATGCTCACGGCCTCGCCCACGAGGCGCTCGAGAGCGGCATGAACGTCATGATCTTCTCCGACAACGTCGGGATCGATCAGGAACGCGATCTCAAGACCTTCGCCCGCGATCACGGCCTTCTCGTCATGGGGCCGGACTGCGGCACGGCGATCGTCGGCGGCGCCCCGCTCGCCTTCGCCAATCGCGTGCCCTCCGGCCCGATCGCGGTCGTCGGCGCCTCCGGCACCGGCATCCAGGAACTGACCTGCCAGATCGCCCGACGCGGCATGGGCATCTCCCATGCGCTCGGTCTCGGCGGACGCGACCTCTCCGAGAAGATCGGCGGGATCTCGGCCGAGACCGCCCTCGATCTCGTCGCCGCCGATCCGGCGACCCGGGTCGTCGCCTTCGTCTCCAAGCCACCGGCGGCGGCAGTCCGGGCGACGCTCCTGGATCGGATGGCCAAGCTCGGCAAGCCGGTCGTCGCGCTCTTCCTCGGCGATCGTCCCGCCCGGCGCGATTTCGCCGACGTCCACCTCGCCCGCACCCTCGACGAGGCGGCGGCGCTGGCGGTCGAACTCGCCGAGATCGACGCGCTCGCCCGCGACCTGCCGCGGCCGAAAGGGCAGGGCATCCGCGGCCTCTACACCGGCGGCACGCTCGCCGGCGAGGCGGCGGCGCTGCTCGCCGAGGCCCTCGATCTCGTCCCCGACGGGACCCATGCCGAGGGCTTCATGCTGCGCACCGAACGGCATCGCATCGTCGACCTCGGCGACGACGTCTACACCCGTGGCCGTCCGCATCCGATGATCGATCCCTACGGCCGCAACGAACTCGTCCATGCGCTCGCCGCGGACGCGGACTGCGGAGTGTTGCTGGTCGACGTGGTGCTCGGCTTCGGCAGTCACGTCGATCCGGCCGGCGAGCTCGCCCGTGCCGTCGAGGAGATGCGTGCCGCCCGCGGCGACGCGCCGCCGATCACGGTCGTCGCCACCCTGACCGGCGTCGCCGACGATCCGCAGGATCTCGCCGTCCAGTCGCAGAAACTCGAAGATGCCGGCATCTCGATCGCCGGCAGCGTGCGGGCGGCGGTCCTCCTCGCCCTCCGGCTCCTGACACCCCCGGGAGCCGCCTCGGGAACGCCGCCCGCACTTCTCGCCGCCCCCGCCGCGGTGATCAACATCGGCCTGCGCAGCTTCGCCGACGACCTCGCCGCCAACGGCGTCGACACCGTCCACCTGCAATGGGAACCGGCCCCGGAAGGCGCCGAACGGTTGCGCCACCTGGCCGCCTCCCTCGTCTGATCTCGGAGTATCGACATGTATGCTACAATCAATGAAGCCAATGCCGCGGTGATCGCCGAGATCCGCCGCGCCCGTCCCCGCCTCGTCGACGTCCGGCCCGCCGGCGCGTGCATCCCGGTGCTCGCCGAAGGCGCCGTGCTGATGCACGCCGGCCCGCCGATCGAGTGGGACGCGATGACCGGCCCGATGAAGGGAGCGGTTCTCGGCGCCTGTCTGTTCGAGGGCTGGTCGAAAACCACCGAGGAGGCCGAAGTCTTCGCCGCGACGAACGTGCGCTTCGTCCCCTGCCACGACAATTCCGCCGTCGGTCCGATGGGCGGCATCACCTCGGCGAACATGCCGGTGCTCGTCGTGAAGAACGCCGAACAGGGCAACGTCGCCTACTGCAATCTCAACGAAGGCATCGGCAAGGTGATGCGCTTCGGCGCCTTCGAAGGCGAGGTGCAGACCCGGCTCGCCTGGATGCGCGACGTCCTCGCCCCCGTCCTCTCGGCGGCGTTGAAGACGAAGTCCGACGGCATCGACCTCACCGCCCTGATGGCCCAGGCGATCACCATGGGCGACGAGTTCCATCAGCGGAACATCGCCGCCTCCGCCCTGCTGATGAAGGCGCTCGCCGCCGACGTCGCCGCCGGCGACGCGAGCCGTGAGGACAAGGAGGCGGTGCTGCGCTTCCTCGAGCGCACCGACCAGTTCTTCCTCAACGTGGCGATGGCACACTGCAAGTGCGTCATGGACGCCGGCCACGCCGTCGGCGAAGGGTCGATCGTCACCGCCATGACCCGCAACGGTCGCGACTTCGGCATTCGCGTCGCCGGTTTGGGCGACCGCTGGTTCACCGCCCCGGTCAACACGCCGGTCGGTCTGTTCTTCACCGGCTATTCGCAGGCCGACGCCAATCCGGACATCGGCGACAGCGCCATCACCGAGACCTTCGGCATCGGCGGCGCGGCGATGATCGCGGCTCCCGGCGTCACCCGCTTCGTCGGCTCGGGCGGCTTCTCCGACGCGCTCGAGATCTCCGAGCAGATGCGTGAGATCTACGTCGAGACCAACACCACCCTGCAGATCCCGACCTGGGACTTCCAGGGCGCCTGCCTCGGCCTCGACGTGCGGCGGGTGGTGGAGACCGGGATCACCCCGGTGATCAACACCGGCATCGCCCATCGCCTGCCCGGCGTCGGCCAGGTCGGCGCCGGCACGGTGCGGCCGCCGCTCGCCTGTTTCGAACAGGCGCTCGAGGCGCTCGCCGCGACCCGCGCCGCGGCGGCCTGATCCGAACCGAACGAAACCGGGCGCGCAACCCGTGCGTCCCACGGAACCGAACGCCCCGTCGGCCGCTCGCGGCCGACGGACGGCTTCCCGTTTCCGCGACCAACGAGACGACCACACCCGGGAGGTCGACATGACCGAGGACATCCCCACCCGCCTGCTGATCGCCATCGGCGGCAATGCCATCCATCCCGAGGGCATCCGCGGCACCCCCGCCGAACAGGCCGAGGTCGCCGCCCGCCTCGGCGCCGCCCTGCTGCCGCTGATGGAACTCGACACCCAACTCGTCGTCACCCACGGCAACGGCCCGGTGGTCGGCAAGATCCTGATGCGCAACGTGCTCGCCCGTCATCGGGTGGCGCCGATGTCGCTCGACATTCTCGTCGCCCACAGTCAGGGCGGCGTCGCCTACGTGTTGCTGCAGGCGCTGGAGAACACGTTGCGCGCCGTCGGCAATCCGCGCGAGGTCGTCTGCATGTTGACCCAGGTCGAGGTCGATCCCGAGGATCCGGCCTTCGAGAATCCGACCAAGCCGATCGGTTACTTCTACACCGAGGCCGAAGCGACCGCGCTGCGCGAGGAGCTCGGCTGGGAGATGCGAGAGGATTCCGGGCGCGGCTGGCGCTGCGTCGTGCCCTCGCCGATGCCGCGCCACATCGTCGAGACGGCGCTGATCGGCACCGCGGCCGCCTCCGGCGCGGTGGTCATCGCCGGCGGCGGCGGCGGCATCCCGGTGGTGCGCGACGAGATCGGTTGCCGCCACGGCGTCGAAGCGGTGATCGACAAGGATCGCACCTCGGCGCTGATGGCC
>JAAYVT010000337.1 GCA_012517025.1 Phyllobacteriaceae bacterium
AGCGCGAGCGAACCCCCGCCGCGATGGTGTGACGGATCCCGTCCGGGATCGAGTTGTGGAGGTGGAAACCATGGGCGACGTTTCGAACGGCGGCGAGTGGCACTTGGCGTGGCGGCCGACGTGGCCGAAGGGCATCCCGGACGACTTCGTCACCGATGCGCCCGACGGCGCCGGCTATGCCCGCGTCCGCCGCGTCGCCGAGCCGGCCGACCTCGTCCGCTGGCGCTGGTCGCTCGACTGGAAGTCGGTGCGTCGCGACGGCGTCGCCGTCGATTTCGACGAGGCCGTCCTCGACGTCGAGACGATCTTCGAGGCGATCGACGCCTGATCCGGGGCCGCTCAGCCCTTCGCCCGGGTGGTGCGCCAGATGGTGCGGACCTCGTCGGCCAGCGTCATCGGATCGAACGGCTTGGAGATGACGCCGTCGGCGCCGAGCGCCATGTATTCGCGCACCTCCGGGCCGCGCACCCGCGCGGTCAGCAGGATCACCGGGATCGAACCGAGGCTCGGATCGGCGCGGATCTGCGACATCGCGGTCGGACCGTCCATGCCCGGCATCATCACGTCGAGCATGATCAGGTCGGGCGGCGCCGCCCGTGCCGCCGCCACCGCCTGGAAGCCGTCGCTGCAGGTGGTGACGGTGAGCCCGCCGACCAGCTCGAGCGCGAGCGTGGCGACGTCGAGGATGTCCTCTTCGTCGTCGGCGTAGAGGACCCGGATCGCTTCATCCGACATGGCGCATCTCCTCGGCAGGGCGGGGAATTCCGGCGAGTATCGAAAGAATGGTGTCGACGAGCTGACGGTCGCCGACCCGCGACTTGACGAGATTGGCCAGCGCCAGGTGCTCCGGGTCGCTGCTCTCGTCGGCGGAGAGGATGACGAAGGGGATGCCGCGGCGGGTCAGCGTCGGCACCAACAACGCCAGACCGTTGCCGTCCGGCAGATCCGGATCGACCAGGACGAGGTCGAAGCGACGCGCCTCGAGGTAGCGCATCGCCGCCGCGATCCGCGGCACGCAGACTACCTCGGCCCGGTCGGCGAGACCGGCGGCGACGACCGCGCCGAGGTCGCCGTCGTCCTCGACGTGGAGGATGCGCGGCCGGTCGTCGACGGGGTCGGCGGCGAGCTCGGCGAAACGGGCGACGAGGTCGCGCGACGCCGCCGGGCGCACCGTCCAGGTCGCTCGGATCGGCCAGTCGATCGGGTCCTGCGCCGTGTCGTCGGCGACCTCGACCAGGAACACCGGCGCGCCGCCCTCGGCTTCCGTGTCGAGCCGCCGCCGCGTCTCCGTACCGGTCGGCGAGAGGGCGAAGGTGCGATCGATCAGAATCGCCAGGGCGTTCGGGGTGATCGCTTGGACGACGTCGAGCCCCGCCGCTTCCGCCGCCGCGGCGACGAGGTCGGAGAGGTCGGTCTCGTCGATCAGGATCGCGACGAGGTGGCGCGGCGGTGCGGCGTCCGCCTCGCTCTCCACCGCCGCCGCCCCGGCGCCGACGAGCGGGAAGCGCACCCGGAAGGTCGAACCGACGCCGACCATGCTGTCGAAGTCGATCTCGCCGCCCATCAGCTCGACCAGCTGGCGGCTGACGTGGAGACCGAGGCCGGAGCCGCCCTTGACGCGGGTGGTCGCCGAATCCGCCTGGGCGAAGCGGCCGAAGATCTTCGGCCGGAAGTCGTCGGGAATGCCGGGACCGTGATCGCGCACCGCCACTTCCGCCGCGCCGTCGACGACGCGCACCGTCACCACCACGTTCGCGCCGCGCGGCGAGAACTTGGCGGCGTTGGACAGGAGGTTGGTCACCACCTGGATGAAGCGGCCCTCGTCGACGCGGACGCGCGCCTCGCTCGCCGGCAGGTCGACGAAGAAGCCGACGCCGTAGCGATCGGCGAAGCTCCGCGTCGCCTCGACCGCCTGGCCGACCAGCTGCACCGCGTCCGCCTCCACCGGCTCGACGCGCAGCAGGCCGGCGTCGATCTTGTCGAGATCGAGGATGTCGTTGACGAGCGGGATCAGGCGTTCGCTGTTCTTGTGGGCGATGTCGACCAGTTGCACCACGCGCGGCGGCAGTTCCTTGGCCATGGCGCCGAGCACCAGCCCGAGCGCGCCGCGGATCGAGGTCAACGGCGTGCGCAGCTCGTGGCTCACCATCGACACGAATTCCGACTTCATCTGCTCGATCTTGCGTTCCTCGGTGACGTCGCGGATCTGCAGGATCAGGCGGCGCGGCGCCCCGTCGGCGGCGCGGTCGAGCGACACGCTCTGATGCGTCCACACCAGTCCGCCGCCGGCGTTGAGCCAGCGCTTCTCGACCTGATAGGAGGCGATCTCGCCGGCCAGCAGCCGTCGCCGCTCGACGTCGTCGCGCTCGACGTCGTCGGGCAGAGTGAAGGCCTCCTGACCGTGGCCGATCAGATCGCGCTCCTCCAGACCGAGGGTGTCGCACAGGGCGCGGTTGACCGACATCCACCGCCCGTCCGGCGCCTCCAACGCCATGCCGATCGAGGCGCTCTCCATCGCGCCGCGGAAGGTCGCCTCGCTCGCCTTCAGCGCTTCCTCGGCGGCGCGTGCCCGGGTGGTGTCGCGCGCCACCGCCAAGATGCCGGCCGGCGCGCCGTCGGCACCGCGAAGGAGGCGCAACGACACTTCCATCCAGATCCAGTGGCCGGCGCGATGGCGATAGCGGGCGCTGTAGGCTCCTCGATCCTCGCCCGCCGCCACGGCGCGCAGCGCCCGTTCGATCGCCGGCAGGTCGTCGGGGTGGGCGACGCTCGACGGCGACCGTCCGAGCAACACCTCCGGCTCCACCCCGAGGATGTCGCGGCAGGCCGGCGACACCCAGGTCCGGGTGAGGTCGAGATCGAGATGCACGACCAGATCGATGAAATGGTCGGCCATCATGCGATGGCGCGCCTCGCTCATCGCCAGATCCGCCTCGGCCTGTTTGCGCGCGGTGATGTCGGTGACGACGCACAGGATCTGCGCGCCCTCGGTGGTGGCGATCGGATTGAGGCCGATCTCCACCGGGAACGGCTTGCCGTCGCGGCGGCGGGCGTTGAGGTCGCGGCCGGCGCCCATCCGGCGGGCGCTCGGGGCCCGGTTGAAGGAGGCCCGCCGGGCGGCGTGGTCGCCGCGCTGGGCCTCCGGCACGAGCTCGTCGATCGAGCGGCCGAGCAACGCGCCGGGCTCGTAGCCGAACATCCGCTCGATCTCGCGGTTGACCAGGGTGATGCGGCCGTCGGCGTCGGCGATCAACAGGCCGCTCGGCGAGGCCTCGACCGAGAGGCGGAACTTCTCCTCGGCGAGCTTGCGCGCGGTGACGTCGGTGTGGATGCCGATCACCCGGGTCGGTCTGCCGTTCGCGTCGCGCTCGGCGATGCGGCGCCGGTCCGACACCCAGATCCACCGGCCCTCGGCGTGGCGCAGCCGCAGCTCCACCTCCCGCGAGTCCTCGATCGCGTCGTCGAGCGGGACGAGGCGGACGTCGTCGGGGTGCACCCGCGCCTTCCAGGCCGCCGGATCGTCGCCGAGCGCCGTCGCCGAGAGGCCGAGCATGGCGGCATAGACGTCGGAATAGTGCATCCGCCCCTCGACCAGATCGAGCTCCCAGATGCCCTGCCCGGCGCTGCCTAGGGCGAAACCCCAGCGTCGTTCCGCCGCCATCAGTGCGCTCTCGGACCGCTCCAGATCGCTCTTGTCGTGCACCGACTTGGTGAAGCCGACCACCCGGCCCTTGGCGTCGCGGATCGCTTCGATCTGGGTGTGCGCCCAATAGCGCCGGCCGTCGCCCTTGAGGCGCCAGCCGATGCACTCGACGTGGCCCTGCTCGACCGCGTCGCGCAACAGATTGGCCGGCAGCGCGGCGTCGCGGACTTCGGTCGGGAAGAACATCGCGAAGTGCTTCCCGAGCACTTCGTCCTCGCGGAAGCCGGTCACCTCGGCGATCTCGTCGTTCCAGGTCGTCACCCGGCCGTCGCGGTCGAGCGAGCAGAACCCGTGCCCGGCGATGCTGGCGAGCAACCGGTGCAGTCGGTCGCCGGTCTCCCACAGCCGCTGCCGCTCGGTCTTCAGTTCGGCGAGCAACAACGACAGCGCCATCGGCAGCAGCCCGGTGAGGGCGGCGGCGAAGGCGATCGCCGCGCTCGGGGCGGCCGTCCCGCCGGGCGCGGAGGAATGGGCGAGCGCCGCCATCTCCATCGAACACAGCGCCGCCACCACCGCCACCGCGGTCGGCCGCAGCACCGTCGCGGCGACCAGCAGCGGCACGCAGGCGACGACGAACGGATAGGGAAACAGCCGCTCCGCCGCCCAGGCGACGAGGCCGACGCCCGCCGCCGCCTCGCCGAAGCGCAGCGCCTCGCGCCACGAGGTGACGATCTCACGGTCCTCGCGCGTCGCCGACAGCACGATCGGGACGATCGCCGCCGCGCCGAGCAGGGCGCCCGGCCAATCGGCCAGTCGAGTCGGATCGAGCCGCCCGCCGAGCGGGCTCGCCGTGAGCAGCGTCGCCACCGCCGCGCCGCCGAGCGGCCCCGCCAGCGCGGTGGCGAACAACACCTCGACCAACGTGCGCGCGGTGGTCACTCGCCCGCCGCCGGGGAAGATCGCGCGCGTCGCCAGGCAGGTTGCCGCGGCGACGGCGGTGACGATGGCGGCGTTCGCAGCCGAAGCCCATCCGCCGCCGGTTCCCACCGCCACCGCCCATTCGCCGACGAACAGCGTCGTCAGTCCCGTCGTCAGGAAGGCCGGCCGCCGCAGCGTGAACGCCACCACCGTGGCGACGGCGATCGCGAGTCCGAGGCTCGGCCGCGCCAGATGGTCGAAGATCGCCGCCGCGACGATCGCCACCGCGAACGCGCCGGTCTCGCGCGGATCTCGTGGTGCCCCACGTCCGCGTCGCCGTCGAAGCGAGATGTTCCGCGTCATGTTCGCTCTCCCCTCGTCGGCGGCGGATCAGTCGGGCAGGAACTCGACGCCGAGGTCGTTGTTCTTGTGCCAACACTTGCGAACCTTGCGGACGACGCCGCTGTCGGAGATCTTCAGGCGGAAGAATTCGGGGATGGCGGTCGGCCCCATCAACCGCAGTCCGGCGCCGCCGGAGGAGAGGTTGCGCACCGTGCAGTCGATCGTCGACTGCAGGCCGTCGAGTTGGATCCGTCCCTTTTTGAGGGTGCGGAACCGCTTCTCGCGGCGACGCTCGGTGTGTTCGTCGGAGGCCGAAGGCGCCGCCGTCTCCGCCACCCGCACCCACTCCGAGCGTCCCTCGGCGCTGTCGCGGAAGGCGGCGACCGCCGCCTCGAGGCGTTCCTCCAGCACCGCGACGAGGTCGGCGAGCGAGGCCGCGTCGTCGGGATGGAAGGCGTTCGCCGCGATCACCGGCACCCGCAGATGGGCCGAGGCCAGATCGATCTCCAGATCCGCCTGTCCGCCGATGCGTTTGGCGATCGCGGCGAAGCTGAGCGGCGAGGAAATCGCGTCGACGAGATAGACGAAGGTGCCGCGCGCCCACGCCCCGCACAGGTCGGTCGCGCGGATCTGGTCGCGCAGCTTGTTGCCGAAGGCGCGCAGGATGCGGTCGGTCGCCGCCACGCCGAAGCGATCGAGCACCGCGTCGATGTGCGCCACCCTGAGCGCCACCAGACCGTAGTTGTGACGCTCGCGCCGCGCCACCTCGTCGATCATCGCCATACGCTCCTCGAGGGCGTGGCGGGTGAGCAGGCCGGTGCGCTCGTCGAGGGTGGCGTTGCGGCGCAGCCGGTCGAGCTCGGCGTCGCGCGCCTCGTCGCGGATGCGTTGGCCGATCGCCCGTCGCACCGCGATCGCCAACTCGTCGCCGATCAGATGGCGCTTGCCGACGTAGTCGGTGACGCCGGAGCGGAAGGCGCGGATCGCCGTCCGCTGCGTCTCGTCGGCCGACACCATGACGATCGGCGCCAGATCGGGGTAGCGCTGTTTCAGGCGCTCGACGGCGTAGAGCCCGCTCTCCGAGACCAGATCGTAGTCGAGGAGGATGCAGTCCGGCATGGCGCGATCCAGCATCTTCTGCAGCGTCGCGGTGTCGCCGGCCTCGCTGACCCGGACGCCCTTCTGGCCGAGCAGGATCGCGATCTGACCGCGGCACAGTTCGTCGTCGTCGACGATGCACACCCGGCGTCCGTCGAGGACCACGTCGCCGATGTCTCTGAGTTCCGAAACTTCGATCGTCATCTCTCCGCTCTCCCGACCGATGTGGCGCGGACCGCGGCACCGCGATCGACCGGTCGCGCCGTCGCGACCGGTCCGCTCCGGCCGTCGTCGATCACGACGCGGTCGCGGCCGTCGCTCTTGGCCCGGTAGAGGGCCCGATCGGCGGCGGCGACGAGACCGGCGGTGTCGCCGGTGCGCCCGATGCCGGCGATGCCGGCGCTGAAGGTGACGTGGAAACTCGCCCCGCCGGCGACCATCTCCAGCCCCGAGAAATGGCGGCGGAACGCGTCGATCACCGGCGCCGCCCGCTCCGGCGAGGTGTCGAGGAGCAGCACCCCGAACTCCTCGCCGCCGTAGCGGCCGACCACGTCGGTGCGCCTGAGCCACGCCACCAGCGCCGAGGCGAGGCGCCTCAGCACCAGATCGCCGGCCTG
>JAAYVT010000338.1 GCA_012517025.1 Phyllobacteriaceae bacterium
CGCCGCGGCGTCGGCGGCGTGAACGCGGCCGATCGGCGTGCCGGCGTCGAGGTGCACTCCGATCCCGGCGAGATCGGTGAAGCCGACCGCCGGATCGATCGGATCGCTCGCCTTGGTGCGGCCGCCGCCGAGTTCGACCACCGCGACGCCGACGGCGCGGGTGTCGATCGCCTCGACGAACCCCTCTTCGTCGGCGACGACGTCCCGCGTCACCGGCGCCGCCTTCAGATAGCTAGGCGCCTTCGCGACGAAGTCCACCGGCCCGCCGAGCGCGGCGACCATGCGGCCGAAGATTTCCGCCGCCCGGCCGTCGTCGAGGGTGGTTGTGAGCCGGCTCGAGGCCTCGTCGCGATCGCTCGCCAGCCCGGCGAGGGTGAGCAGCTCCGCCCCCAGCGCCACGGTGATCGCCTCGACGCGCGGGTCGCGCCGGCGCCGCGTCAGGAAGTCGACGGCGTGCGCCACCTCCACGGCGTTGCCGGCGCACGGCGCCAGCGGTTCGTTCATGTCGGTGACCAATGCTCGGGTCGGCAGCCCGGCGCCGTTCGCCACGGTGACCAGGCTCTCGGCCAGCGCGCGCGCCTCGTCGAGCGTCGCCATGAAGGCGCCCGAACCCCATTTGACGTCGAGGATCAGGCTGCCGAGCCCGGCGGCGAGCTTCTTCGACAGGATCGAGGCGGTGATCAGATCGAGGCTCTCGACCGTGCCGGTGACGTCGCGGATGGCGTAGAAGCGCTTGTCGGCGGGGGCGAGATCGGCGGTCTGGCCGATGATCGCGCAGCCGACTTCACGCACCACGGTGGCGAAGAGCGCGTTGCCGGGCTGAGTGCGGTAGCCGGGGATGGAATCGAGTTTGTCGAGGGTGCCGCCGGTGTGGCCGAGCCCGCGCCCCGAGATCATCGGCACGTAGGCGCCGCAGGCCGCCAGCATCGGCGCCAACATCAGCGAGAGATCGTCGCCGACCCCGCCGGAGGAGTGTTTGTCGACCACCGGGCCGGGCAGGTCCCAGGCGAGCACCGTGCCGCTGTCGCGCATCGCCTTGGTCAGCGCCACCCGTTCGGAGAGCTCCAGGCCGCGGAAAAACACCGCCATGGCGAAGGCGGCGATCTGCCCCTCGCTCCACGACCCGTCGGTGAGACCGGCGACCAGCGCTGCGATCTCGTCGTCGGCGAGCCGGCCACCGTCGCGCTTGCGGCGAACGAGTTCCTGGGGAAGCATGGCGAAAGATCTCCGGTGAGCCGTCTCGAGAATTCCGTACGTGCCGGCGAAGAAGATGAACGCGACGGGGAGTCGATCGCGGCGGGGAGGGCGCCTCGCGCCGTTCCCGCCGGGTCGAAAGCGCGCGCCGGTTCACTCCGCCAGAAGCTTCAGCACCGCGGCGAGCAGGGTGGCGAGCCGTTCGCCGCCCGCCGCCGCCTCCGATTTGGTCTCGGCGTGCGACAGCGGCCGGCCGGTCATGCCGGCGCCGAGATTGGTGACGAGCGAGAACCCCAGCACCTTCAGCCCGGCGTGCCGGGCCAGGATCACTTCCGGCACCGTCGACATGCCGACCGCGTCGGCGCCGACGAGGCGCGCCATGCGGATTTCCGCCGGCGTCTCGAAGGACGGGCCGGAGAACCACATGTAGACGCCCTCGGAGAGCGCGATCCCGGTCGCCTTGGCGGCCTTGCGGGCGAGGTCGCGCAAGGCCGGATCGTAGGCGTCGACCATCGACACGAAGCGCTCGTCGACGCCGACCCCGATCAACGGGTTGGGGCCGAAGGCGATGTGATCGGCGATCAGCATCAGCGACCCCGGCCCGACGTCGGCCTTGAGCGATCCGGCGGCGTTGGTGAGGATCAGCGTCTCGCAGCCGAGTGCGGCGAGGGTGGCGATCGGCACCGCCATCTCGCGCGGATCGCCGCGCTCGTAGAAGTGGGCGCGCCCTGAGAGCACGGCGACCTCCGCCCCGCCGACACGCCCGAGCACCAGTTCGCCGGCGTGTCCGGAGACACCCGAGTGAGGAAAGCCGGGGAGGTCGGCGTAGGGGATCGCCTGGGCGTCCTCGACGCGGGCGGCGAAGTCGCCGAGCCCGGAGCCGAGCACGATCCCGATCTTCGGCGTAAGGCCGGGCGCCCAGTCGCGCACGGTGCGGGCGAGGTCGAGGACGTTCACGGGCGGTCCCTCTCGAGCGATTCCGGTCCGAAGGAGAGTGGCAGCAGTTCGCCGAGCGGCAGGCTGGTCACCGTGCCGACGGCGTCGCGCAGATGCACCGAGGTCATCTCGCCGGCGAACTCGCGCAGGCGCTGCCGGCAGCCGCCGCAGGGCGGGCATTGGATCTCGTCGCCGTCCGCCGGGCCGCCGACGATCGCCGCGGCGAGGATGCGCCGCCCGCCCGCCGCCACCATCGCCGAGATGGCGCCGGCCTCGGCGCAAGTGCCCTGCGGATAGGCGGCGTTCTCGACGTTGCAGCCGACGTGGATGCGGCCCTCCTCGTCGAGGATCGCCGCGCCGACGAAGAAGTTCGAATAGGGTGCGTGCGCCCTGACCCGCACGTCGGCGGCGGCCTCGAACAACGAGGCGAGAGCTTCGGTTTCGTTGCGCATCGTTCGTCTCCTCCGCTCAACGGTCCTTGGTATAGGGGATGCCGGAGGCCTTCGGGGGGATCGAGCGGCCGATGAAACCGGCGAGCAGGATCACCGTCAACAGGTAGGGCAGGGCCTGGAACACCTGCACCGGCACCCGTCCGATCCCCGGGATCGGGGTGCCCTGCAGACGGATCGACACCGCGTCGAGCAGGCCGAACAGCAGGCAGGCGCCGAGCGCGTTGAACGGCTTCCACTTGGCGAAGACCAGCGCGGCGAGCGCGATGAAGCCCTTGCCGGCGGTCATGTCGCGCACGAATCCGGCCGATTGGGCGACCGACAGATAGGTTCCGGCACAGCCGCAGAGCATGCCGCAGACGATCACCGCGCGATAGCGCAGCCCCGCCACCGACACGCCGGCGGTGTCGACGGCGTGCGGATTGTCGCCGACCGCCCTGAGGCGCAGGCCGAACCGGGTGCGCCACAGGATCCACCACGTCACCGGCACGGCGGCGACCGCGGCATAGACCAGGATGTTGTGGCCGGCGATCGCCTCCGACCACACCTCGCCGAGCCCGTGCGAGCCGCCGAGCAGTCGCGCGATGCCGAGATCGACGTCGAGGCCGAGGAAACGTTCGTTCGCCTCGAGCTGCGGCGTCCGCCCGCCCTGGCCGTACCAGACTTGGCCGAGCAGCACGGTCAAGCCGGCGGCGAGGAAATTGACGGCGGTGCCCGAGACGATCTGGTTGCCGCGCTGGGTGATCGAGGCGAAGCCGTGCACCAGCGCCAGGAACACCGAGGCGGCGATGCCGGCGAGAAGCCCCGCCCAGGGCGAATGCCAAGCGGCGGCGGCGGCCCCGGCGGCGAAGGCGGCGGCCAGCATCTTGCCCTCGAGCCCGATGTCGACGACGCCGGAACGCTCCGACCACAGCCCGGCGAGACAGGCGAAGAGCAGCGGCACGGCGAGGCGGATGCCCGAGCCGAGCACCGGGGCGGCGAGATCGAGGAACGCGGTCGGATCCATCACGCCCCTCCTTCCGCCCGCACCCGGCGGCGATCGAACAACGCGACCAGCCCGGGCCGGAACATGTGCTCGAGCGCTCCGGCGAACAGGATCACCAGCGCCTGGATGACGACGATCATGTCGCGACTGATCTTCGGCTTGTCGAAGGCGAGCTCGGCGCCGCCCTGATAGAGCACGCCGAACAGCAGCGCGGCGAGCACCACCCCGAACGGATGCGACCGCCCCATCAACGCCACCGCGATGCCGACGAAGCCGGCGCCGGCGACGAATTCGAGCAGCAGCCGGTGCTGCGTCCCCATCACCTCGTTGACCGCGAGCAGGCCGGAGAGGGCGCCGGAGATCAGCATCGTCACCACCACGACGTGGCCGGGGTCGATGCCGGCGTAGGTCGCGGCGGTCGGGTTCCGCCCGACGGTGCGGATCTCGTAGCCGAGGCGGGTGCGCCAGATCAGCAGCCAGACGAACACCGCCGCGAGCCCCGCCAGGAACACCGACGGATTGAGCGGCGATTGGCCGAGGTCGATGCCGTAGGGGGCGAGCATCTCGCGCAGGAAGGGCAGGCGGGTCGCCTCGGCGAAGCTGCGCGTCTCCGGGCTCATCGCTCCGGGTTTGCCCATCACCTCGACCAGCAGCCACACCATCAGCGTGGCGGCGAGATAGTTGAACATGATGGTGGTGATGACGATGTGGCTGCCGCGCCGCGCCTGCGCCCAGGCCGGCACGAAGGCCCAGGCCGCGCCGAAGGCCGCCGCCGCCGCGATCGCGAAGGGGGCGACCAACCACCATGGCGCCCCGTCGAAGGAAAGGCAGACCAGCGCCACCCCGAGCCCGCCCAGCGTCGCCTGTCCCTCCGCGCCGATGTTGAACAGGCCCGCCTGGAAGGCGACCGCCACCGCGAGCCCGGTGAACACGAAGTCGGTGGCGTAATAGAGCGTGAAGCCGATCCCCTCGGGATAGCCGAGCGCGCCCCGGATCATGATCGCCACCGCTTCCAGCGGGTTCTCGCCGATCGCCAGCACCACCAGGCCGGAGACCAGGAAGGCGACGGTGAGATTGAGCAGCGGAATCAGCACGTAGTCGACGAGCGCCGGCAGCTCGCGACGGGACGAGGAGCTCATGGCCGTGTCTCCCCGTCGCGCGCGCCCGCCATCATCAGACCGATCTCGGTCTCCGAGGCGTCGGGCCGGCATTCGCCGACGATCCGGCCCTGGCACATCACCAGCACCCGATCGGAGAGCGAACGGATCTCGTCGAGTTCGGCGGAAACCAGCAGGATCGCCCGGCCCTGGTCGCGCAGCGCGATCAGCCGGCGGTGGATCGCCTCGATCGCGCCGATGTCGACGCCGCGGGTCGGTTGACCGACCAGCAGGATGCGCGGCTCGCCCGCCACTTCCCGAGTCACCACGATCTTCTGCTGGTTGCCGCCGGAGAACAGCGCCGTGCGCAGCGACGGCTCGTTCGGGCGGATGTCGAAGTCGGTGAAGGCCCGCTCAGCCGCCCGCCGGATCGCGGCGCGATCGAGCAGCAGGCCGCGTCCCCACGCCGGATCGCCCTGGTGGCCGAGCATCAGATTTTCTTCGCCCGAGAAGTCGAGCACCAGCCCCATGCGGTGGCGGTCCTCGGGGATGTGGCCGAGCCCGGCGGCGCGGATCGCCTCCGGGTCGGCCCCGCCGACCTCGCTCGCCCCGAAGCGGATGCGCCCGGCGCTCGGCGCGCGGATGCCGGCGATGGTCTCGATCAGCTCGGTCTGGCCGTTGCCGGCGACCCCGGCGATGCCGACGATCTCGCCGGCGCGGACCTCGAGGTCGACCCCGTCGACCGCCTTCACGCCACGCCGATCGGTGACGACGAGCCCCTCCACCGAGCGCTCCACCGCCCCCGGCACCGACGGCCCCTTCGCCACCTCGAGCAGCACCCGCCGGCCGACCATCGCCTCGGCGAGCCGTTCGATCGAGGTCTCGGAGGTGGCGAAGTCGGCGACGATCTCGCCCGCCCGCATCACCGACACCCGGTCGGTGACCGCCATGATTTCCTTGAGCTTGTGGGTGATGAGCAGGACCGTCTTGCCCTCGCTCGCCAGCCTGCGCAGGATCCGGAAGAGGTGCGCCGCCTCCGCCGGCGTCAAGACCGCCGTCGGCTCGTCGAGGATCAGGATCTCGGCGCCGCGGAACAGCGTCTTCAGGATCTCCACCCGCTGCTGCTCGCCGACCGACAGATCGGCGACCGTCGCCCGTGGATCGATCGCCAGATCGTAGTCTTCCGCCAGCCGATGCAGCACGGCGAGGGCGCGCGTCTCCGCCGGAGCGAGCCGCGCCGATCCCTCTGCCCCGAGCAGCACGTTTTCCAGCACGCTCATCGTCTCCACCAGCATGAACTGCTGATGGACCATGCCGATGCCGGCGCGGATGGCGTCGGCCGAGGTGCGGATGTCGGCCTTGCGGCCGTGGATGCGGATCTCGCCGCGATCGGCGGTGTAGAATCCGTAGAGGATCGACATCAGCGTCGATTTGCCGGCGCCGTTCTCGCCGACGAGCCCGTGCACCGTCCCCGCGTCGATCGAAAGATCGACGTCGCGGTTGGCGTGCACGGCGCCGAACCGTTTGTCGGTGCCGATGAATTCGATCGCCGGTGTGGTGCCGGTCATGCGCGGATCACTCCGAGGCGTCGGCGCGACCGCAGTCGCGCCGTCCCGGTTCGCGAGGCGCCCCGTCGGCGAGCCGACGAGCCGAGGCTCTCTCAGTAGGGGCAGGTCTTGTCGGCCATGTAGTCGTGCACGACCAGCTTGCCGGACAGGATGTCCTTCTCCGCCGCCTCGACCGCGGTCTTCATCGCCGGGGTGATCAGCGCCTTGTTGTAGTCGTCGAGCGCCCAGCCGACGCCGTTCTCCTTGAGCCCGAGCACGCGCACGCCGGAGGTCCACTTGTCGGTCTTGGCGTCCTGGAAGGCGTCGAACACGGCGACGTCGACGTGCTTGACCATCGAGGTCAGCACCTTGCCGGGATGGAGGTGGTTCTGGTTGGAATCGACGCCGATGCCGAGCTTGCCGGCGTCGGCGGCGGCCTGCAGCACGCCGAGGCCGGTGCCGCCGGCGGCATGATAGATCACGTCGGCGCCGCGATCGATCTGCGACTTGGTGAGCTCGCCGCCCTTGACCGGGTCGTTCCACGCCGCGCCGGTTGTGCCGGTCATGTTCTGGAAGATCTCGATCTTCGGATCGACCGACTTGGCGCCGCCGACGTAGCCGCAGGCGAACTTGCGGATCAGCGGGATGTCCATGCCGCCGACGAAGCCGATCGCGTGGGTCTTGGAGGCCTCGGCCGCCAGCACGCCGACCAGCCACGAGCCTTCCTGTTCCTTGAACACGATCGAGCGGACGTTCGGCAGGTCCACCACCATGTCGACGATGGCGAACTTGAGGTCCGGGAATTCCTTGGCGACCTTCTCCACCGCCGTCGCCTGGGTGAAGCCGATGGCGACGATCGGCGAGAAGCCCTTGCGCGCGAAGTTGCGCAGCGCCTGCTCGCGCTGGGCGTCGTTCTGGATCTCGAAGTCGCGATAGTCGACGCCGGTCTCCTTCTTGAACTTCTCCGCGCCGGCGTAGGCCGCCTCGTTGAAGGACTTGTCGAACTTGCCGCCGAGATCGTAGAGCACCGCCGGCTTGATGTCGGCGGCGGCCGCCGCGCCCGCCGTCAGGCAGGTCGAGATCAGGATGGCGAAAGTCGTCTTCAGCATGGGTCGCACCTCGTCGCGTGTGGCTCTCCGTCGCGGTCGCCGAGACGGAGGAGCGCAGATCCGGTTCGTCGAGAGATTGGCACGACGCCTCTCCGCCCGCATCTCCTTTTCGTCGTTCGTCGTCGCTCCTCCACCGGCCCGCTCGCCATCGCGACGACCCGTCGATCGGTAGCGACCCGCCCTTGCGCGCGGTCGGCGACTGACCGACCATCGGGCTCCCTCTCGTCGCGGGTCTCGAGATGCGCCCTTCTCCCGTCGAAACCTTCGCCTTTCCCGTGCTTCTCGCCGACATCGGCGGCA
The DNA here is from genome assembly GCA_012517025.1 of Phyllobacteriaceae bacterium. GTDB lineage: Bacteria > Pseudomonadota > Alphaproteobacteria > Rhizobiales > Ancalomicrobiaceae > Pinisolibacter. The sequence goes on from JAAYVT010000338.1 coordinate 7,618, forward strand.
CCAACGCCCGATTCGCGATCGTCGAGAGCCCCGACGCGCCGTTCCGCGATCTCGGCCGCACCCCCACCGCCGATCACGACGATCCGATCTCCGCGATCGAGCGATTCGTGTTGCCGCGCCTCGAGGTCGCGCCCCGCTCGGCGATCCTGGCGGTGGCCGCCGTCATCGAGGGCGAAGAGATCTCCTTCACCAACAACCATTGGGTCCTGGAGCCGGGGCGCTTGCGCGCCGCCCTCGACCTCGACGTGGTGGTGGTGGTCAACGACTTCGAGGCGCAGGCGCTCGCTCTGCCGCATCTCGGGGTCGACGATCTCGTCCCGATCGGCGGCGGCCGGCGCCGGCCGGGCGCCACCATGGCGGTGATCGGCCCCGGCACCGGCCTCGGCGTCGGGCTGATGGTGCACGCGCGCGGCGTCTGGATTCCGGTCCCCGGCGAGGGCGGCCACGTCGACTATGCCCCGCGCGGGCCCCGCGAGACGGCGATCGTCGAGGAAGTGTCGCGCCGCTCGGTCGCCGCCGGCGGCGACGGCCGCGTCTCCGCAGAGACCGTGCTCGCCGGTCCGGGCATCGCCCGCGTCCATCAGGCGGTTCGGACCTTGCGCGGCGAGGCGCCCGGCGCGCTCGACCCGGCCGGCGTCACCGCCGCCTTCGAGGCCGGCGATCCGGCCGCGATCGAGACCATGGGGTTCTTCGCCGCCGCGCTCGGCCGCGTCGCCGGCGACGTCGCGCTGCTGTCGCTGCCGCACGGCGGCGTCTTCCTCGCCGGCGGCATTCCGCCGCGTGTGGTGCCGCTGCTCGCCGACGGCCGCTTCCGCGCCGCCTTCGAGGACAAGTGGCCCTATCGCGAGATGATGGCGAGCTTCGTCACCGCGGTGGTGATCCACCCGCTGCCCGCCTTCGTCGGGCTGGCCGCCTTCGCCCGGTCGCCGCAGACCCACGTCGTCGCGCTGGACGGCCGCGCCTGGGTCTGACCCGGACGACCGCCGATCCGACAGGCGACGGCGGTGCCCGAGGCGGACTCAGTTGAGGGTGCGGGGCGCCTGCGGCAGGTCGAGCGAGAAGGCCGGGATCGCCGCGTCGAAGAACTCGCCCGACCCCGTCTCCATCCGATAATGGCCGACCATAAAGCCGGACGAGGTCGCGAGCGGACAACCGGAAGTATATTCGAAGCTCTCACCGGGGGCGAGGACCGGTTGCTCGCCGACCACCCCCGGACCGGTCACTTCCTGGATCTGCCCGCGCGCGTCGACGATTCGCCAATGCCGCGAGCGCAGCCGCACCGTCTCCTCGCCGAGGTTGGCGATCTCCACCGTATAGGCCCAGAACCAGCGATTCTCGTCCGGATCGGACTTGTCGCTCTGGTATTCCGGCGTCACGGTCACCCGCACGCCCCGCGTCTCGGCCTGATACATGGTTCCGTCCTCGGGCGCCGGCGGAGCCGACGGCGCTTCGCCGGCATGATGCCGAAACCGGCGCGCGCCGCAAGGTCGACGAACGCCGAGGCGCTTCCCGCCCCGGTCAGACCGCTTTGGCCGCCCGAGCCGCCGCCTCGACGTCCTCGATCAGATCCTCGACGTCCTCGAGCCCGACCGACAGGCGCAGGAGACCGTCGGAAATGCCGAGCTCGGCCCGGTCCTCCGGCTTCAGCCGCTGGTGGGTGGTGGTCGCCGGATGGGTGATCAGGCTCTTGGCGTCGCCGAGATTGTTGGAGATCTTGACGATCTCCAGCGCGTTCTCGAAGGCGAAAGCCCCCTTCTTGCCGCCCTCGACCTCGAGCGCGATCAGGTTGGAGCCGCCGCGCATCTGCTTCGCCACGATCGCCGCGTTCGGGTGATCGGCGCGGCCGGGATAGATCACCTTGGCGATGCCGGGAAGCCCGGCGAGCACGTCGGCGAGACGGGCGGCGTTGGCGGTCTGCTTCTCCACGCGCAGCGACAGGGTCTCGAGCCCCTTCAGCAGCACCCAGGCGTTGAACGGCGACAGCGACGGCCCGGTCTGGCGGATGAAGGTCTGCAGATGGTCGTCGACGAATTTCTGCGAGCCGAGCACCACGCCGCCGAGGCAGCGGCCCTGACCGTCGATGTGCTTGGTCGCCGAATAGACGACGACATCGGCGCCGAGCTCGAGCGGCGACTGCCACAGCGCGGTGGCGAAGACGTTGTCGACCACCAGCCGAGCCCCGGCGGCGTGGGCGATCTCGGCGATCGCGGCGATGTCGTAGACCTCGAGCGTCGGATTGGTCGGGCTCTCCAGGAACAGCACCTTGGTGTTCGGCCGGATCGCCGCGGTCCACTGGTCGAGATCGGCGCCGTCGACCAGCGTCGAGGCGATGCCGAAGCGCGGACACAGATCCTCGACGATGTAGCGGCAGGAGCCGAACAGCGCCTTCGCCGCCACCACGTGATCGCCGGCGGAGAGCTGGCAGAGGATCGCCGCCGTCACCGCCGCCATGCCGGTGGCGGTGGCGCGCGCCGCCTCGGCGCCCTCGAAGGCGGCGATGCGGTCCTCGAACATCGTCACCGTCGGATTGCCGAAGCGCGAGTACTGGTAGCCCGGAGAGTTGCCGAGGAAGCGCGCCTCGGCCTCCTCCGCGTTCGCGTAGACGAAGCCCTGGGTGAGGAACAACGCCTCCGAGGTTTCGGCGAACTGCGAGCGCAGGGTGCCGCCGTGCACCAGTTCGGTGGCGGGGCGGCGGCGGCGAGTGGTCTCGGTCATGGTCGGTCTCCGATCGGTCCCTCGGAACGGATCGGCGTTCCGAGACACGAAAAAACCCGGCCGACGGGCGCCGGACCGGGTGTCCCGGATCCCGACCCTTTTAGCTGCTTTGTTTAACGTGGCGGCAAGCCGGCCGGCTCAAATGACCACGAAGTTCGGGAATGTGCTTAGCGTCGTCGCAGCCGCCCGTCAAATCAGTGAATGCTGATGGATCCGCCGCCGTGCCCTGCGGTTCGCCGCGACCGAGCGGACGGTGGCGTCCGTTCCACGGATCGGCTAGGAAACTCGGCCGATCGAGGGATCGAGACGAGTGGGGAACGACATGAGCGGTGCGGGCATCCTGGCGGCGCAGGACATTCGCGAACTGGCGGAAGCCGGCGGCATCGTCGCGCCGCGCCCCTTCGACGCCGACCAGATCCAGCCGGCGAGCCTCGATCTCCGGCTCGGCGATCGCGCCTACCGCGTCCGCGCCTCCTTCCTGCCCGGTCCCGACCTGTCGGTGGAAGCGAAGATCCGCGCCCTGACGCTGCACGAGATCGATCTCTCGGCGGGCTCGGTGCTCGAGACCGGCTGCGTCTATTTGGTGCCGCTGATGGAGGCGCTGGCGCTGCCCGCCGACGTCTCCGCCTCCGCCAACCCGAAATCCTCGACCGGCCGGCTCGACGTCTTCACCCGCGTCATCTGCGACCAGACCCGCGCCTTCGACACCATCCCCGCCGGCTATCGTGGTCCGCTGTGGCTGGAGATCTCGCCGCGCACATTCCCGGTTCTGGTCCGCGCCGGTTCGCGGCTCTCCCAGATCCGCTTCCGCCGCGGCGACACCCGTCTGACCGACGCCGAGCTCGCCGAGGTGCACGCCCGCGACGCCGTCGTCGTCGGCGCCGACGCGGTGATCCATGGCGGCCTCACCCTGTCGATCGATCTCGAGGGCTCGACGCCGTTTCCCGGCGGCTCCGGCAATCTCGTCGGCTGGCGCGCCAAGCGCCACACCGGCGTCGTCGACGTCGACCGCAAGGCGGCGCTCGACGTCCTCGACTATTGGGAGCCGATCGACGGGCGCGGCCGTCGATCGTTGATCCTCGATCCGGACGAGTTCTACATCCTGGTCAGCCGCGAGGCGGTGCACGTGCCGCCCGACTACGCCGCCGAAATGGTGCCGTTCGATCCGTTGGTCGGCGAATTCCGCGTCCATTACGCCGGCTTCTTCGACCCCGGCTTCGGTCACGCCGAGGTGGGCGGCGCCGGCGCCCGCGCCGTGCTCGAGGTGCGCAGCCACGAGGTCCCGTTCATCCTCGATCACGGCCAGATCATCGGCCGGCTCGTCTACGAGCGCATGCGGGTGCGCCCCGACGCTCTCTACGGCGAGGTCGGCTCGAACTATCAGGCGCAGGGCCTGAAGCTCTCCAAGCATTTCCGCGCCTGAGCGCTCGAGATCGCGTGATCGGCGCGGCGGTCCGGCGCCCGATCACGATCCCGCCATCCTCGCCGCCGATCGTCTTGCGATCGCGCTCGCCCGCCCCCATGTCTCGGCTGTTCCGGAGACGGGACGCGACGCGAGAGTTCGAGGACGGACCATGACCCCGCAGGAAGCCCAGATCATTCGTTCGGTGTTCGATCGCCTCAAGGCGATGGAGGCCGGTCCCCGCGACGCGGAGGCCGAGGCGCTGGTCGAGGCGTTGCAGAAGGCCGATCCGCAGGCCGGTCTCGGTCTCGTCCGGGCGCTGGTGATGACCGATCAGGCGCGCGCCGCCGCGGTCGCCGACGCCGAGGCGGCGCGCCGGGAATTGGAGGCGATGCGCGCCGCGCCGGCGCCGCAGCCCGCCTCCGGCGGCCTTTTCGGAGGTCTCTTCGGCGGCGCCCCGCAGGCTCCCGCACCGCAGCCGATGCCGCAGGCCGGTCCCTGGGGCGCCCGTCCGCAGGCCGGCCCGTGGGACGCGCAACCCCAGCCCCAGCAGGGCTCCGGCTTCTGGGGCAGCGCGCTCCGGACCGGCGCCGGCGTCGCCGGTGGCCTCTTCGCCTTCGAGGCGGTGAAGAGCCTGTTCGGCGGCGGCGCGCACGCCGGTTGGGGCGGCAGCCCGACCGCCGGTTTCTTCGATCAGCCGACCACCGTGGTCAACGAGACGGTCAACGTCTTCCAGGGCGATCGGTCGGGGCAATTGCCCTCCGGCGTCTTCGACGCCCCGGGCGCGATCGACGACCGTGGCGGCGGCTGGAGCGAC
>JAAYVT010000339.1 GCA_012517025.1 Phyllobacteriaceae bacterium
CGCAGACGCCCGTCGGGATCAGATAGAGCGAACACGATGCGATCGCTCGTCCGCGGATCGGAAGCGAAAGGGCGGCCGAGCGCGATCGACAATTCCCGAGCGAGATCCCTTTCACTCACATGATCCTGGGCGACGAGATGGAGGCGGCTGCCGTCGGCAAAGCGCATGATGCCCGGACCGTAGCCGGCGTCCACCGTGATCCGTACGGCCTCCCGCCGTCGAACCGCACCGGCTTTGGCGACATCATAAGACGGGAATTCCATCTCTCCTCCCGCGCCGACCGCGAGTTCGTAGCCCTCGAGAATGCCGCGCATCGTAGAGACGATGGAGGCGTGGATCGGGAAGCCGTGAAAATCTGCGTCGAGCATGGCGTTGTCGACGACCGTCACCAGTTCGAACAGATCGATCGGTCGAGGCCCGGCCCACGAGATCGCTTCGAAATGCGCGATCAGTTGCGCACATTCCTCCTCGACGGCCGCCATCATCATCTGGCCGATCCATCCGATGTCGGCGGCATGGATTGGGCGCACCTCGCCGATGACGGGGCCGGAAAAGATCTGTTCGAAGAGCGTGTCCGCAGTCACCACCCCCGCGATGACCTCCGGCAAATCGTCGATGTCGTCGGCGCGGAAATCGTGACCGAGATCTTCGTACTCGAGATCGTCGATCCGAGGAACGGGGTCGCCGACGTCATCGCTCGGCAGTCCGTCCGCCAGATCGAATGCGCCGTCGTCGTCAGACGCCTGATCGGCGAAATCGATGAAGGCGGACTTCTTCGTTTCGGGCGCCTGGATGCCGATCGCCGTCGAAAGCAACCAACTACGCCACGTCGTCCACCGCGCGGCCAAGCGTTCGAACCTCTCCTCGATCGCGCCACGTTCGTAACCCTGAAGATGTCGATGCGTGTGATGAATCGTCATGAGCAACTCCATCCTGATCTGCAGGCGGACGGAAATCTCAACGGGCGCCTGCACAATCACATGAAACAAATCACCGCCATGAAATCGAATCCGACGGTAGCAATATAGTTTCATGAAAATGATTTAAATTCAAATTGGAAATTTTGAATAAAATTAATCATATTCATCTGAAATTATAAGGGCTTTTTGTTGAAAGCTGAGAAGAGGGAAGCTGGTGCGTTGACTCCAACGCTGGAATCCTCGGTTCCAGACGGCGATGATGGTCGGTCGAGATGTGCTCCGTCGAGAGGAGCCACTTCACCTGCGGCCGATCGAGGTTGGCAGCAAGTAATGCGACGGCGACGTCACCCGCCTTCGTCCCCTCGGGCGAACGATGGCACCGAGGCTCCGACATGAAACGGCGAGAGCGCCTACCGGACACATGGCGAGCCACCCGTCGGCGCCTCGGTCACAGGATCGACGGACGGCTCGGTTCAATCGAACTCGTAGTGCGAGCGATAGGATCCAACGCCACCGCGAACCCTTCATTCCGCGCCGGCCATCTCAGTTTGAGGAGAGCATTGGTCTCGCCCTACGGCGGCACGACGCCCACATCTGAATACACATCTTCGATAGTGCCGGCTGCAGCGCCTCACTCTCGACGAAACTCAGCGAGCCCCGGCCTTCTCGTCCCCACCGCAGCATCGCTCGGCCGACGACGTGCCCGGGGCGGGCGAAGCCATCACCGGCTCGACGAGGTGGGTGAAGGCGAGCGCCGCGCAGGCGCCGCCGACGATCGGGCCGAGGACATAGATCGTCAGGAAGCCCCAGCCGGCATCCGGCAGCGCCGCCATCCCCCAGCCGGCGGCCATGGCGAAGAGCCGCGGCACGAGATCCCGCGCCGGGTTGAAACCGGCCTGGGTCAGCGGCGCGATGATCGAGATCAGCACGGTGATGGTCAGGCCGATGAACAGCGGCACGATCGACACGTCGGGGCGGCCGACGTTGCAGCCCTCGGTCAGCGAGAAGATCACCAGCACGAGCACGAAGGTGCCGATCGCCTCGGCGAGAAAGGCCGTCGAGGCGCCGACGCTCGCCGCCGCGCCCGCCCCCGGATTGGGGTAGAACTCGCCGAACATCATGGCCGTCTGCACCGAGTTCGGCGCGCCGCGGGTGATCGCGTGCATCGTCTCGAACTGCTCGATCGAGGAGGAGAAGAGAGCGTAGACCACGATCGTGGCGACGAGCGCGCCGACGATCTGCCCGGCGAGATAGACCGGCAGATGGCCCGCCGACATGCGCCGGCCGATCACCATGGCGATGCTGACCGCCGGGTTTAGATGGGCGCAGGAGAGATGGCGCGTCATGTAGATCGCCAGCGCCACCGCGATGCCCCACACCATGGCGACCTGGAAGAGGCCGGCATGGGCGCCGAAGAGCACGGTGACGGCGACCGAGCCGCAGCCGAAGAAGACGATGACGAAGGTGCCGATCGCCTCGCCGAGGAAGTGACGTCGCGTTTCCATGATCATGCTCCTCGCCTCAGCAGCAGCAGGCCCCGGTGGCGGCATCCGCCGGCGCGCCGCCGGAACAGTCGAAGGCGCCGAAATGCACCGAACGGTCGCCGGTCACGCGGAAGTGGCGGCCGTAGCGCGTGTTCTGGACCATCGCCGCGGTGTTGCCGCACACCAGCATCGGTTTGCCGGTGAAGAACGTGTGATGATCGTCGAGTTCGAAGCGGTGGCGATGATCGGGGATGGTGCCGAGATAGGTCGCGACCTGGCCGTAGTCTTCGCAGATGTCCTCGAGATCGGCGAGCTTGAAGGCCCGGATCTTCATCGACTGAAAAACCGCGTTGCCGACCAGATCCTCGATCGCCGGATCGTCGATGGTGATCGCCGATCGCGACATCACCCGGTGGTCGACGAAACCGACCCGTTGCATCAGGCGGCGGAAGTCCTCGACGTAGAGCGCCCCGCCCATGCACTCGCCGAGCAGCACCGGATCGCGGGCGAGCGCGGCAGGCAGGCGCCGGTCGACGAAGACGTCGGAGAAGAAGAGTTCGCCGCCCGGCTTCAGCACGCGGCGGATCTCGGAGAAGACCCGCTCCTTGTCGTCGGAGAGATTGATCACGCAGTTCGACACGACGAGATCGACCGAGGCATCGGCGATGCCGAGGGCGGCGAGGTCCTCGATGGCACCGCAGCGGAAATCGACGTTGCTCCGCGCGAAGCCGAGCTTCGCCGCGTGAGTGTCGCGATGGCGGGTCGCGACGTCGAGCTGGGCCTTGGTGAAGTCGACGCCGATCACCTTGCCCCGTTCGCCGACGAGCCCGGAGAGCAGGAACGCGTCGCGCCCGGCGCCGCAGCCGAGATCGAGGACCGTCAGGCCGGCGAGATCCGGCGGGACCGGCGAACCGCAGCCGTAGAAGCGATCGAGCACTTCGTCGTCGACCGTCGCCAGGATGGCGCGATGGCGTTCGGGAATGATCTCGTTGCAACAGCAGGCGTTGGTCTTCAGGTCCGACGCGTCTTCGAGCGTCCGGCCGTAATAGTTCTGGACGACTTCGGCGACGGAGGTGTCTGCGGTCATGGTCGAGGTCCTCGCGGGCGGAGCGCGGTCGCTCCGATCGGGCGTCCCGCGCCGACGCGGCGGCCAAGTCGGCCGCGCCACTGAAGGGCGGGATCGTCGGACCGTAGGCCGGGTGCACGGCCTCGCCTGTCGGGTGGCCGACAGATGCGGAATACTGCTGAACCGCGGCTGGAGAAACCACGTTGATCCAATGCGATCCGAAGAGGATCTGACCGTCCGCTTCGGGTCGGAGGGCGTCACCTACCGCATCGCGCCGACTGCGGGCGCTCGGGTTCAGCCGCATCAGGTCCGGGCTTTCGATTTGCACCGTCCGGTACGTGGGTCCCCGCCGATCCGCCGGGCGAGCCTCCGGGCCTCTGATCATCCCTCTGCAATCCGCGACCCAAGTCCGTTGGTGGTCATCCGCTTTCCGGCTCGCGCCTGCGCAGATGACGCATTGCTCTTCTTCAAATATGCTGTTTTTATTGATTCGGCATATTTCATGGCGACGGACGAACCGGCGTTCGTGAACGGTGCAACGAGGAGAACGCCGGATGAACCATCGCAGCCTTGCCCTTGCCACTGTCGCGGCCGTCGCCGTCGTGGCGGCCAACCCGGTGCTCGCCGCACCGAAGACCGATCTGATGCTCGCCGTCCACGGCGAGCCGGAGAGCGGCTTCGATCCGACGCAAGGCTGGGGCGAGTACGGCTATCCGCTGATCCAATCGACGCTTCTGAAGCGCGATGCCAAGCTCGATCTCGTCGGCGATCTCGCCACCAGATGGAGCCTCGGCGACGATGGCCGCACCTGGACCGTCACGCTTCGCCCGGACGTGAAGTTCTCCGACGGCCATGCGCTCACGGCGGAAGACGTCGTCTTCACCTTCGAGACGGCGAAGAAGGCGGGCTCCGTCCTCGACCTCACCGAACTCGAGAGCGTCAAGGCGATCGATGCGACCACGGTCACCTTCACCACCAAGGCGCCGCGCATCACCTTCCTCAACAATTTCGCCGTCCTCGGCATCGTGCCCAAACACGCCTACGGCGAGAAGTACGGCCGCGCGCCGATCGGCTCGGGTCCGTTCCGTCTGGTCTCGTGGACCGAGGGTGAACAGGCGATCTTCGAGCCGAACCCGACCTACTACGGGACGAAGTCGCCCTTCGCGAAGGTGACCTTCCTCTTCACCAAGGACGACGCGTCATACGCTGCGGCCAAGGGCGGCAAGCTCGACGTCGCTGCGATCTCCAATGCTCTGGCCGGCGACGTGCCGGCGAACATGACCCGCATCGTCGCCAAGACCGTCGACAATCGCGGTCTCGCCTTCCCGATGCGGCCGAACAAGGGCGAAAAGACCGCCAAGGGCGCGCCGATCGGCAACGACGTGACGTCCGATCCGGCGATCCGCAAGGCGATCGACGCCGCGCTCGACCGCAAGGCGCTGGCGACGGGCGTACTGAACGGCTTCGGCCGTCCCGCCTGGGGCCCGGCCGACGACCTCGCCTGGGACAACCCGGACCATCGCCTGCCCGACGCCGATCCGGCGAGGGCCAAGAAGATCCTGGCGGACGCCG
>JAAYVT010000340.1 GCA_012517025.1 Phyllobacteriaceae bacterium
GAAGAAGAACAAGTATCGCGCCGATCAGGTGCAGACCTACCTGCCCTCGCCGATGGCGCTCGCCACGGCGATGTACCACACCGGCGTCAACCCGCTGAAGGGCGTGCGGCACGGCGCTTCCGAGCCGGTGGAGACGGTGAAGGGGCTGCGCCAACGCCGCCTGCACAAGGCGTTTCTGAGGTATCACGACGCTGAGAACTGGCCGCTGATCCGCGAGGCGCTGAAGACGATGGGCCGCGCCGACCTGATCGGCCCGGGCAAGCACCAGCTCGTCCCGGCGTGGCAACCGGCCGGCACCGGCACCACCGGCGGCGAGGGCCGACGGATGGGTCGCAAGAAGGGCGAGCAGGTGTTTCTCACCAAGGGCGCCGACAAGGCGACGCTCGGCCGCTCCGACGCGCCGCGCCCGTCGTCCGCTCCGGCGCCGCGTCCGGCCGCGCCGCGCGGACGCCGGCCGACGAAGTGACCGCTCACGGCATCTGCGAGGCGGTCTGCACGGTGGCGCCGTCGACCGAGAAGACGCCGTGGCCGCGATGGTGCACCGTGCGGGTGTCGGCGATCGTCGGATTGCGCCACGCCCGCACCACTTCCAGCACGCGGATGCCGTAACGGTCGGCGAGGCTGGCGTCGATCACCTTGGCCTCGAGGTCGACGAGGCACTCCCCGATCAGCGGCGCGCCGACGGCGTCGGCCGAGAGCGGGGTCAGCGCGAACTCGGCGAACTTGTCCTCGCTGCGACCGGAGGAATTGCCGACCGCGACCACCCGGTCGAGCAGCCCGGCGGCGGGCACCGCGATCACGCATTCGCCGGTCGCGTTCAGCGCCTTGGCGCTGTGGTCGGCGTCCGAGATCACGCAGGCGAAGCGCGGCGGCACGAACTCCACCATCATGTGCCAGGACAGCGTCATCACGTTGGCGCGGCTGCCCTGGCGGGTGGTCATCAACACCACCGGGCCGGGCTCGAGCCAACGATAGACTTCGTCGAGCGGCAACTCGACGAGATCGGAGGGCGGGGGAAAGCCGCCGGCCGGAACCGGGGTCGTCATCGGGCCGGATCTCCTCGGCGACCGCCGGTCGCCTTCGCGGGAACGGGATCTCCTCGACGACCTGAGGTCGCCGTCGAAGAGATCATCTCGCGAAAGCGGCGCCGGCGGCAACCGTACACCTCCGTACGCCCTTCCCCGCAACGACCATGGTGGCAGGACGAAAGTCGGAGAGCCGGTCGCGTCGACGCGATCCGTCGAAGTGTGGTCAGCCGAGCCGCTTCAGCCGCTCGATGTGGCGATCGATCTCCTGGGTGACGGCGTGCTGCGAGGCGACCAGATCGGCGAGACCGGCGAGCGTCTTCTCGATCACCCCGGAGTGATCGAACATCTGCTCGACGTTCTCGATGGTGTGGCGATAGCGCGCCTCCTCGCTCTCGAAGCGGCCGCGGGTGGCGTCGATGATGCCGCCGAGGACGCCGAGCGAACTCTCCATGCCGCCGATCGCCTCCTGGGTGCGCGACAGCGTCGACTTGGTGTCGTTGGCGAGCTTCTTCACCTCCTGCGCCACGACGGCGAAGCCGCGGCCGGCGGCGCCGGCGCGGGCCGCCTCGATGGTGGCGTTGAGGGCCAGCAGGTTGGTCTGGTTGGTGATGCCGTCGATGATCGACAGGATCTCGCGCAGGCCGGCCATCGACCGCGACAGGCTCTGGAACTCGGTCGACAGGCGGTCGGCGTTGCCGGCGTCGCCCTGACCGTCGCCGGAGCCGCCGACGATGGCGGCGCGGATCCGATCCATCGCCACGCTCATGTCGGTGGTCTGCGACAGCACCTCCTCGACCCGGCGGATGAAACCGATCTGCTCGACCAGCCGTCGGATGATCGTCGAGCGGAAGCCGTTCATCATCTCGGCGCGCTTGAGGGCGCAGCGGGTGAAGTAGTTCTGGAAGCGGGCGTAATGGACCGGGAACGCCTCCAGGAAGGGATCGTGCAGTTCCTCGGTGGCGACGTCGAAGAAGACGATCGCCGACAGCGTCTCGTTGACGTTGATGCCGAAGAGCTCGCCGAAGGTGGAGAAGCCGGCGCTCGGCGCGGTCCACAGATCGTCGAGGCGACCGAGCGAGTGCTCGTTGTTGAGCCGTCTCAGGATGCAATCGTTGAGGAGGGCGCCGATCGGCTTCGGCTTGCCGGAGAGGAAGCGATCGAGATCGCGACGGGTCTGGTCGGCGAAGTCGGTCGCCTCGAGCAACAGCAGATCGTCGCCGGGATTGACGTCGCAGAAGAACGACACTGTGCCCTGCGAGGGATCGGTACCGGAGACCGAACGGACGAACAGCTCGCCGTCGATCTCGATGCCGAAGGTCTTGCCGGCGAGCTTGCCGGCGGCGTCGCGCGCCGGCACGCGGAAATGCCGCCCGAGCGCCTCGAGGAAGGGGATCACGTCGCCGGAGGCGGGGTCGATCACGCCGGCGACGACGCGGCGATCGGGGTCGGCCTCGGCGACCTGGAAGGAGGTTCCGGTCGCGGTGAAGTTCTGGCTCTTGAAGACGCCGTAGCCGCGCCCCGGCGCCATGTGCACGAAGGCGACGACGGCGTGGTTGGCGAGCGTCCGGCTGCCGTCGAAGATGCGGGTGTCGACGAAGTCGAACTTGCCGCCGGCGGAGCCGCCGATGAACAGGCAGGGGAAGCGGCCGGTGCGATAGACCGCCTCCATCAGATAGTTCTCGCTCGCCGACAGGCCGTCGACGAAGGTCAGCGCGAAGGTGGAGCGGGCATCGAGGCGGAACGACGGCCGAACCCCCTCGAGCGACCGGGCGATCGCCGCGATCCGGTCCTCGCGGCTCTTCTGCGGCCGGCCGGCGCGGATGTCGTCGCAGTGCAACGGCACGGCGTGGATCGAGACGGCATCGAAGAGATCGGGCGGGAAGATCTGCACCGTCACCGTCGACCACGAGGTACCGGTCTGGCGGTAGAGCCCGCCGGCGCCGGTGCACAACTCGCCGGCCGTCGACACCGCCAGGGTCGGCGCGCCGCCGGTCAGGCGGCGCAGCTTCTCCACCACCGCGTCGAAGCCGACGTGCGGCGACACGAAGGCGAGCACCAGTCCGGCCGGGCGGCCGTCGAAGGCGAAGGAGGACGCGTCGAGGCCGCTCAACCGTTCGTCGCTCTCGTGGATGCGGATCTCGCCGACGGCCCGTTCGGCGATCGGCGGCGCGGCGACGACCTCGGTGGGCATGACGGACGGTTCGGGACGAGAAGCGCGGGAACGAAAGAGCATGGCGACGACCGATCGCTGGGGAAGAGACGCCGGATCGCTGAGGGATCAGATTTGGCGAATCATCGGCCGGTTCGCTTAACGATGTCTTGTTTCTCTGCCGAAACGCTCCGTCCGTGCACGAAAATCGATCGAAGAGACGAGCCATTACGTTGGGTAAGTCGCAAATCGCGACAGTTTCGAACCGTCGACTCGGGGCTCACGGCGATGAAGACCGGACATGGCGTCGCAGTCGAAACTCTCAATCGCGGCGAAATCTGTCCTTGAGTGCGAGGAACTTCGCCTCGAAGAGGAAATACGACAGGGTGGCCAGACCGATCGACAGGCTCGCCATCACCGCGAAGTCGACGACGTTGCGCGGCAGCCGGAGCGCCTCAGCCCAGGCGTCGAGCGGCAACCACGCCTCGGCGAAGACGCCGACCGGCAGGTGGATGACGTAGAGCCCGTAGGAGATCAGACCGAGGAACTTCAACGGCCGGGTCTCGAGCCCGCGCGTCAGCAGGCCGTCGGGGTGCTGGAGGACGTGGATCATCACCACCGACAGCGCCGCCACCGAGGCGAACTGCAGCACCGCATAAGGCAGATGGAACCCGACCGTGCGTTCGGCGATCGGGTAACAGGCGAGCGCGACGATGGTCGCGCCGGCGAGGAGGAGCGTCGGCGTCGCGCCCATCCAGGCGGGGGTGCGGTCGCGCTCCAGCGTCATCAACGCGCCCGCCGCCATGAACACGAAGCCGTTGGCCGGCGAGGTGTAGAGGGTGATCATCTCGTAGCCCACCGCCTGCAGCGCGGTGGTGACGGCGAGGCAGAGGGCGATGGTGAGGATCATCAGCCGCGCGTGCAGGCGGGTCGGCAACAACACCACCAGCGGCGCGAAGAAGACGTAATACTGCTGTTCGACCGCCAGGCTCCAGACGTGGGTGAAGTCGCCCCAGCGGAAGGTGACGAAGCCGAGCAGGAAGTTCTGCAGATAGGTCAGGTACCACCCCAGCTCCGGCACGATCGCGCCGTCGCGGAACACCACGTCGAGCACCACGAAGACGCCGAGCCAGAGGTAATAGGCCGGGAAGATCCGGAGCGCCCGGCGCACCCAGAAGTCCTCGAGCGCCGGCAGGAGCCGCGTCTTGCCGGCTTCGATCTTCCCGCGCGAGCGGTGCAGGATACCGGTGATCAGGAAGCCGGAGAGGATGAAGAACAGGAACACCGACAGGCCGCCGATGTCGGTGCCGAGGATCAGCGAATGGTGGACCACCACGGCGAAGGAGGCGACGCCTCTGAGCCCGTCGAGCCCGGCGTAGCGACCACTGCTTCCCCCGCTCATGACGTCTCCTCGTCTCGTCCCGCGTCGGCGCACTCTCTACCGGCAAACCTCGGGCGAAATCGAGGCGGACGGCACGGCCGGCGCCGCCGGGGCGGGAGAACCGCCGGGCCGGCCGCAGCAGTCGCCGTCAGAACACCGTGCCGTCGTAGATCACGGTCAGCGGCGGCGAGCCGTCGGGGCGACGCTCGCGGGCGAGCCGGCGGCCGGCGAGCCAGGTGCCGCCTTCCAGTACGCAGGCGAGCGGGAAGTTCAGGGCGTTGCGGCCGAGACGCTGGCGGATCACGGCGGCGAGGCGGTCGATCAGCGCCACCGTCAGCGCCCGCCACTCCACCACCAGTTCCTCGTCGACGGCGTGCGGCACCGCCAGGACGCCGCGATCGCGTGGCACCAGGATGCCGCCGTCGATCAGCAGACCGCCGTTGCGATATTCGGCGAGACCGGTCAGGCCGTCGAGCTGGGTGATCTCGAGACCGGCCCAGGAGCGCGGCTCGAGCAGCGAATAGGTCAGCCACTGCGACAGCTTGTGCAGCGGCATCAGGCCGTCGGTGACGTCTTCGGTGGCGAGCGCCGAATGCACCCAGGTGTCGCCGAGCGGCACCCCGGCGAGCGACCACCGCCCCGGCCAGATCGGCCCGAGCGCGTCGAGCAGGGTCGCCAGCACCGCGGCGGCGGGGACGCGACCGTCGGGGAAGCGGGCGATCAGATGATCGAGCAAGCCACCGGGACGGGCGCCGTCGTCGGTGCCGAAGACGTCGGCGCGATGGGCGAGCTGTTGGCCGAGGCGGTTGAGCAGCCCGAGCCGCCCCTCCAGTCCGAGCAGCGGATTGGAGGCGGAGACCTGGAAGCCGTCGGCGAGTTCCTCGGCGGTCAGCCCGGCCAGGGCCCGGGCATCGGCGCGCAGCGGATCGAACGGATCGGTGGAGAAGAGGCCGGAGGCGAACATCGCGAAGGATGCGATCGCCAAGCCCTCGGTGCGCGACAGGGTCTCCCCGGTCGCCGCCTCGGCATAGGTCCAGCGGGCGCCGGCGCCGGCGTCGATCAGCACCGAGACCATGGCGAGGTCGATGGCGGCGCGGCCGAACTCGCGCTCGTCGAGCCAATCGCGCGAGGCGGCGAGCGAGCCCCAGCGGTCGATGCCGCCGACCTCGAAGTTGCGCCAGCGCGAATGCGGTGGCACCTCGAGGGTGGGATGCTCGGAGCGGATCAGCCGCTCCACCCATTCGGCGACCGGGTCGAGCCGCGACAGATCGACCCGAAAATGGTCGAGCCGCTCCATCAGCGCGAGATCGAACAGGATGTTGGCGCGTTCGCGCACCGCCTCCGCCGAGAGCAGGCGACGCGCGGCGGCGACGTCTTCGGGCCGGGGGGATGCGGCGTCGAGGGTCATGCGGGATCGTCTTCCTGTTCGGGCCGCCCGAAAGGGCGCGCCGCGGCTGTGGCGTGATTCGTCGCCAGCGTGGCGCGAACCGCAGTTGTGGCGTGAAACTCAGTAATGGTCGAGCCCTCGCCCGACCGTCTTCTCGAGATCGGCGCCGGTCGGCGCGCCCTCCGGGGCGTAGTAACCGGCGGCCTTCTTGGCCTCCATCTCGACGCGGGCGTCGGCCGGGATCATGTCCTCGGGGATCGGTACCCGCTCGACGATCTCGATGCCGGAGCCGGTCACCGCGTCGTATTTCATGTCGGACATCGAGACGAAGCGGTCGATGCGGGTGATGCCGAGCCAGTGCAACACGTCCGGCATCAGCTGCTGGAAGCGGGCGTCCTGGACGCCGGCGACGCATTCGGTGCGCTCGAAATAGGTGGCGGCGCGATCGCCGCCCTCCTGGCGCTTGCGGGCGTTGTAGACCAGGAACTTGGTCACCTCGCCCAGCGCCCGCCCTTCCTTGCGGTTGTAGACGACGAGGCCGGTGCCGCCGGCTTGCGCCTCGCGCACGCATTCCTCGATGCCGTGCACCAGATAGGGCCGGCAGGTGCAGATGTCGGAGCCGAACACGTCGGAGCCGTTGCACTCGTCGTGGACGCGGCAGGTGAGCCGCACCTTTGGGTCGGAGAGACCGGCCGGATCGCCGAAGACGTAGCAGGTCTGACCGCCGATCGGCGGCAGGAAGACCTCGAGGTCGGGGCGGGTGACGAGCTCGGGATAGATGCCGCCGGTCTGTTCGAACAGGACGCGGCGCAGCTTCTCCTCGCTCGCGCCGAAGCGGGCGGCGATGCCGGGCAGCCACCACACCGGATCGACCGCGATCTTGGTCACCGCGATGTCGCCCTGCGGGCGGACGACGTCGCCGTCGATCCTGAGCCGCCCGAGCCCGATCTCCGGCGACAGCTCCGGCAGGGTGAGACGCGCCTTGGTGACGGCGATGGTCGGACGGATGTCGACGCCCTCGGCGATCTCGGCGGCGAAGAGGCGCTGGACCTCGTGGCCGAAGGGATCGATCGAGACGATGCGGTTCGGATCCGCCCATTGCGGATGCGGCCCGATGCGGATCGGCGGGGTGGTGTTGGTGAGGTCGGGGCGCTGCAGCGGATCGAGAGCGCCGGCGGCGACGGCCAGCGCCCGGTAGAGCGCATACGAGCCGCCGTGGGTGCCGACGACGTTGCGATCGGCGGCGCGAGTGACCGAGCCGACCACCGGACCGCGCTCGCGCGGATCGGCCGCACCCCACTTCAGAGCGAAGCGGGGGGCCGGCGAGGCACCGGGATGGGAGGTGAGGCGAATGTGTCCGGTCTTGTTGGGAACGGTCATGAGAGCCTCCGCGATCGACGCGATCGCACCGGGGAAAGCGAACAGGTTGTCAGAAATCGCGTCTCCTGCAAACCACGGTTTCGCGACGATCTCGCAAATGCGAGAGCGGGCGGTGGACGGAATGGTCGCGAGGCCTTGCGGGCGGCGGCGCGTCGGCTAATCTCCGCACCCGTGTACACGTAGGCGCGAGGAGACGATCATGGCGTTCGAGGGAGTGACGGTGGTCGACCACCCGCTGGTGGCGCACAAGCTCACCTTGATGCGGCGGCAGGAGACCTCGACCAAGAGCTTCCGCGCTCTGCTCAAGGAAATCTCGCTGCTGCTCGCCTACGAGGCGACGCGCGACCTGGAGCTGATGAAGGTCGAGATCGAGACGCCGCTCACCACCACCATGGCGCCGACGCTGGCCGGCAAGAAGCTGGTGTTCGCGCCGATCCTGCGCGCCGGCATGGGCCTGCTCGAGGGCATGTTGGAGCTGGTGCCGTCGGCCCGCGTCGCCCACGTCGGCCTCTATCGCGATCCCAAGACCCTGACGGCGGTCGAATACTACTTCAAGGCGCCGGAAGATCTGAGCGAGCGTCTGGTCATCGTGCTCGATCCGATGCTCGCCACCGCCAACTCGGCGACGGCGGCGATCGAGCGGCTGAAGGAGGCCGGGGCGCAGAACCTGCGCTTCGTCTGCCTGCTCGCCGCCCCGGAGGGCATCGCCAAGCTCAGGGGCGACCATCCCGACGTGCCGGTGTTCACCGCGGCGATCGACGATCATCTCAACGAGCACGGCTACATCGTGCCGGGTCTCGGAGATGCCGGCGACCGGATATACGGTACCAAGTGAGCGATTCGCCGGACCCGTCCGGCGTCGTCGCCGCCGACCGGGGGTGAGTCGTGATCGTCGTCTTCGGGACGCTCAACGCCGATCTGGTGATGGTCGTGCCGCATCTGCCGCGCCCCGGTGAGGGCGTGAAGGGCGCCGATCCGCAGTTCCTGCCCGGCGGCAAGGGCGGCAATCAGGCGCTGGCGGCGGCGCTGGCCGGGGCGAAAGTGGCCCTCGTCGGCGCGGTCGGCCGCGACGGTTTCGCCGAGGTGGCACTCGAAGGACTGGCGGCGGCGGGCGTCGATCTGACCCGCGTGCTGCGCTCGGATCGGCCGACCGGCCTGCAGACGATCGCCGTCGACCCGCACGGCGAGAACCTGATGATGGGCTCGGCGGCGGCCAACGGCGACGCCCGTCCGGGCGACCTCTCTCCCCTGCTCGGTCCCGGCACCACGCTGCTGACGCAGGCTTCGATCGGCGCCCGCGCCGCCGACGCGGCGGTGACGATCGGCCGTCTCGCCGGCGCGCGGGTGGTGCTCAACGCCGCCCCGGCGGTCGGTGTCGGCGAACAGAGCCTCGCCGGCGCCGACGTGATCGTGGTCAACGAACACGAGGCGGCGACGCTCGCCGATCGCCTGAAACTGCCCGCCGCACCGGCCGCCTTCGCCGGCGCCGCGGCGGCGCGGTTCGTCGCCACGGTGGTGGTGACGCTGGGCGGGTGCGGCCTGGTCGCGGCGACGGCGGAGGGACGGCTGATCGAGGGTCGGCCGCCCAAGGTCGCGGTGGTCGACACCACCGGGGCCGGCGACGCGTTGGTCGGGGCGCTCGCGGCGGCGCTCGATCGCGGCGCCGATCTCGATCGGGCGCTGTGCGAAGGCCTCGCCGCCGGGGCGCTCGCCTGCCGGGCGACCGGGGCGCGCGGCAGTTTCGCGACCGCCGCCGAAATCCGTCGGCGCGCCGACGAGGTCGA
>JAAYVT010000341.1 GCA_012517025.1 Phyllobacteriaceae bacterium
ACTACCAGATCCCGCCCGGCCGCGTCGTCGATCTCGGTGCCCAGATCACCATCTGAGGCGGCGCCGATCGCGATCCCGAAAGCAAGAAAGCCCCGGCTCGTCGCCGGGGCTTTCTGGTTTCCGGAGGGGGCCGATCGCCGATCTCAGCGGAAGGCGACGCCCGGCTCGAAGCCGAGCTTCTTCAGGATCATGGCGAGCGGGCAGAAGCCGGTGAAGGCGGCCTGGAACAGGTTCAGACCGACGAAGGCGGTCAGGAACAGCCAGTAGACGTGGACCGTCACGCCCAGCGCCAGCGAAACCAGGATGACGAGGCCGGCGAAGGCCATCACGACGCGATCGATGCTCATGGACGTCTCCGTGCGAGCGACCATTCGTCGCCCGCTCCTACGAAAAGGAAACCGCGCCGTTCGAGACGGCGCCTCTCGAAAGGGGTATATATGGAGACTTGCTGGATTAGCAATGGCTAATATATATGGGATCTGAATGAATCGCGAGGGCGTCCGACCGGTGCCGCGCGGTTTTGCTTTGTCGGCCGTGCCCCAGCCATCGGCGCGGTCCTCCAGGAGACCCGGGACGCATGCCCCTGTCGAACCTTTTTCAGCCCATTCGCCGCCGGATCGCCGCCTCGCCGCGGGCACCGCTGGCGCTCGCTCTCGCCCTCGCGGCGAGCCTCGCCTCGCCCACCGACGGCCGCGCCGCCGGCACCATGACGGTACAATCGACCTCCGTCGACGACGCCAAGGAGGTGCTCGCCACGGTGGAGAGCGTGCGCACGCCCCAGGCGCGCACCCGCATCGGCGGCACCCTGACGGCGGTGAACGTGGTCGAGGGCGACGCCGTGAAGAAGGGCGACGTCGTCGCGGTGGTCGAGGACACCAAGCTCAAGCTGCAGCTGACCGCGGCCGAGGCGCGCATCGGCGCTCTCCTCGCCAAGCTCGATCTGATCCAGACCGAATACGAGCGCGTCAAGCAGCTGCGCTCGACCGGCGCGGCGCCGCAGTCGCGGCTCGACGACGCCGAGACCCAGATGACCGTCACCAAGGCCGAGATCGCCGCCGCCCGCGCCGACAAGTCGGTGATCGAGGAGCAGGTGATCGAGGGCAAGGTGCTCGCCCCCGACGACGGCCGCGTCCTCAAGGTTTCCGCCGTCGCCGGTCAGGTGACGATGCCCGGCGAACCGGTCGCCACGCTCGCCACCGCCAACTACATCCTCAAGCTGCGCGTGCCGGAGCGCCATGCCCGCTTCATGCACGAGGGCGACGAAGTGCTGATCGCCGGTCGCGGTCTCGATCGCGACACCGCCACCCGGATGACCAAGGGCAAGATCGTCCGCGTCTATCCCGAGCTCGACCAGGGCCGCGTCGTCGCCGACGCCGAGGCCGCCGCGATCGGCGACTATTTCGTCGGCGAGACCGTCTCCACCTTCGTCTCCACCGGCAAGCGCCAGACCATCGTGGTGCCGGCCGACGCGATCGTCCACCGCGAGGGCCTGACCTTCGTCCGCCTGAAGGGCGTCGGCGAGGTGCCGGTGCAGACCGGGCCGAAGCAGATCGCCGCCGACGGCGTCTCGCCGGGCGTCGAGATTCTCACCGGTCTGAAGGCCGGCGACGAGGTGGTGCTTCCATGAGTCTCGATCACGACACCGGGGGCGGTGCGCCCTCGCCGGTGAAGAAGCTCGGACTGGCCGGGCATCTCACCGCCGCCTTCATCCGCTCGGCGCTGACGCCGCTCCTGCTCTTCGCCTCGATCGCCCTCGGCTCGATCGCGCTGATGTCGCTCGCCCGCGAGGAAGAGCCGCAGATTTCGGTGCCGATGGTCGACGTCCTGGTCCAGGCCGACGGCCTGCGCGCCGAGGACGTGGTCGAACTGGTGTCCAAGCCGCTGGAGGGCATCCTCAAGGGCCTCGACGGCGTCGAACACGTCTACACCTACTCCTACGACGATCGCGTCATGGCCGCCGCCCGCTTCCAGGTCGGCACCAAGTCGGACGAGGCGATCCTGCGCGTCCACGAGAAGCTGCGCGCCAACTTCTCGCGCATCCCGCTCGGCATTCCCGAGCCGCTGGTGGTCGGTCGCGGCATCAACGACGTCGCCATCGTCACCTTGACGCTCTCGCCCAAGCCCGAGGTCGCCGACCATTGGTCGGACAACGCCCTCTACAAGCTCGCCGAGAAGCTCTTGACCGAGATGGTCAAGATCGACGACGTCGGCCTCACCTACACGGTGGGCGGCCGCGCCGATCAGATCCGCGTCGAGCCCGATCCCGAGCGGCTCGCCCGCTACGGCATCGCCTTGAACGACCTCGTCGAGAAGGTGAAGAACGCCAACCGGTCGTTCCTGGTCGGCACCCTGCGCGATCAGAACCGGCAGGTTTCCGGCGCCGCCGGCCAGACCCTGCAGGGCATCCCCGACGTCGGCCTGCTGCTGCTCGCCTCGCGCGACGGCCGCCCGGTCTACGTCAAGGACGTCGCCAACGTCGTGGTCGATGCCAAGCCCGAGGAGGCGCGCGCCTGGACCATGGCGCCGAACGGCAAGGGCGGGCTGACCACCACCCCGGCGGTCACCATCGCCATCGCCAAGCGCGCCGGCGCCAACGCCGTCACCATCGCCCAGACGGTGGAGAAGCGGCTCGCCATGGTCGAGCACGAGGTCCTGCCGCCCGACGTCACCGTCACCAAGACCCGCGACTACGGCGAGACGGCGAACGAGAAGGTGCAGGAACTGCTGTTCCATCTCGCCCTCGCCACCTTGTCGATCGCGGTGCTGGTCGGATTGGCGGTCGGCTGGCGCGAGGGCGTGGTCGTGCTGGTGGTGGTCCCGACCACCATCCTGCTCACCATGTTCGCCTCCTGGGTGCTCGGCTACACCATCAACCGGGTCAGCCTGTTCGCCCTGATCTTCTCGATCGGCATCCTCGTCGACGACGCCATCGTCGTGGTCGAGAACATCGATCGACACTGGTCGATGCCGGACGGTCGCTCGACCATCCGCAAGGCGATCGACGCCGTCGCCGAGGTCGGCAACCCGACCATCGTGGCGACCCTGACCGTGGTCGCGGCCCTGCTGCCGATGATGTTCGTCTCCGGCATGATGGGCCCCTACATGAGCCCGATCCCGGCCAACGCCTCGGCCGCGATGCTGTTCTCCTTCTTCGTCGCGGTGATCCTGACGCCGTGGCTGATGGTGAAGATGCGCGGCAAGGGCGGCGCCCCGCACGGCGGTCACGGCGGCGAGCACGACGAAGGCGCGCTCGGCCGGCTCTATCGCCGCATCGCCGCGCCGCTGGTGGTCACCAGCCGTCACGCGGCGATGTTCCTGACGATCGTCGGCGTCGCCACCCTGATCTCGATGATCCCCTTCGCCACCAAATCGGTGA
>JAAYVT010000342.1 GCA_012517025.1 Phyllobacteriaceae bacterium
CCCCGACGCAAAGGAGACGGCGCGCGAACAGGTGGCGGCGGTGGCGAAGGCCGGCGGTTTCGGCTCGCGCGAGGTGGTGATCCGGGTCAACGGTCTCTCGGGCCCGTGGGGCATGGCCGATCTCGAGGCGGCGGCCGCGGCCGCTCCGGACGCGATCCTGATCCCCAAGGTGTCGAAGGCCGAGGACGTGTTCGAGGCGGTGGCGGCGCTCGATCGGCTCGGCGCGCCGGAGAGCGTGGCGGTGTGGGCGATGTTCGAGACGCCGCTCGCCGTGCTCAACGCGCGCGAGATCGCGGCGGCGAAGAACGTGAAGGAAGGCCGGCGGCTCGCCGTGTTGGTGCTCGGCACGAACGATCTCGCCAAGGAGACGCGGGCCCGCTTCGTGCCCGGCCGCGTCACCATGCTGCCGTGGCTGACCACGGCGCTGGCGGCGGCGCGGGCCTTCGGCCTCGACGTCATCGACGGCGTCTACAACAACCTCTCTGATGCCGAAGGCTTCCGGATCGAGTGCGAACAGGGCCGCGATCTCGGCATGGACGGCAAGACGCTGATCCATCCCAACCAGCTCGCGGTCGCCGACGAGGTGTTCTCGCCGAGCCCGGCGGAGGTGGAGCAGGCGCGCAAGATCATCGCCGCCTTCGCGCTGCCGGAGAACGCCTCGAAGGGTGTGATCACCCTCGACGGCAAGATGGTCGAGCGACTGCACGCCGAGATGGCCGAGCGGGTGGTGGCGATCGCCGACGCGATCGCGGCGGCGAAGGCGTGAGACGATGAAGCTCTATCGCTATCTCACCGGCCCCGACGACGCGGCCTTCTGCAAGCGGGTCTCGACGGCGCTCAACAAGGGTTGGCAGCTGCACGGCGGGCCGACGCTGACCTTCGATCCGGTCCAGGGGCGGGTGATCTGCGGTCAGGCGGTGGTGAAGGAAGTCGCCGGCGTCGCCTACACCGAAGACGTGGTGCTGTCCGACTGGTGAAGTCGATCGCGATCGCGACGACGAAGGGCGCCGACGGCGCCCTCTTTCATGGTCCGGCGATCGGGTGCGCTCAACCGGGAAGTCGGTAGCGTTCGTCGACCTCGACGCCGAGGGCGGCGACGAGGCGATTGGTCTCCGCCGCCATGCCGACCACCGCGAGGAGTTCGAAATACTGCGCCTCGCTCATGCCCTTGGCGCGCGCGGCGGCGGTGTGGGTGTGGATGCAATAGTCGCAGCCGTGAGCGATCGAGACGGCGACGTAGAGCAATTCCTTGACGAAGGGGTCGAGGGCGCCCGGCGCCATCACCTGTTTCAGGCTCTCCCAAGTGCGGCGCAGGCCGACCGGATCGTGGGCGAGAGCCCGCCAGAAGTCGTTGACGTAGTCCGTGCCGCGGGCGGCGCGGATTTCGTCGAAGACGGCGCGGGCCTCGCTCGAGAGCTCGTCGTCGGAGAGGAGTCGCACCGTCGTCATCGGGCCCTCAGCGCGACAGGGTGATCGACTGCGACGACGAGGGTCTGCCGGTGAACCGCTCGCCGCCGGCGCCGACCAGGGTGGCGACGGTCGCGCCGTCGGAGCCCTTGAGGGTGACGGTCTTGCCCTGCAGATCCCAGGCCGAGATCTTCTGCAGGTCGGGCGAGGAACAGCCCTTCGAGATGGCGCGGTAACCGCCGGCCCAGCTGGTCAGATTCATGAAGATCTGGCAGTTGTCCGGACCGGAGGCGACGCGCCAGCCGCCGAGCAGCTCGGTTCGGCCGATGGTCGGCGCCTTGGCCGGATCGACGGCGGCGACCTGGGCAGGCGGGGCGGCGGGGGCGGCGACCGG
>JAAYVT010000343.1 GCA_012517025.1 Phyllobacteriaceae bacterium
CAGCGCTGGAAAGTCTCCGACCCGTTTGCGTGTCGATCGCCCCTTCACGGGCGCGGCGAATCCGGCGAACGATCGTCTTCGGTCTCCGCGCGCCCGTATCGGCCGAAAACGAAGAAGCCCCGCTCGACGGAGCGGGGCTTCTCGAAACCGCGATCGGTGCGACGGGATCAGCCGATCTCGGCGACCACCTCGATCTCGACCAGCACGTCGCGCGGCAGGCGCGCCACCTCGACGCAGGAGCGGGCCGGGGTGTGGCTGCCGAAGGCCTCGGCATAGACCGCGTTGAGCCGGCCGAAGTCGGCGAGATCCTTCATGAAGACGGTCGCCTTGATCACCTTGTCCATCGACGATCCGGCAGCGGCGAGCACGGCGCGCAGATTGGCGAACACCTGCGCCGCCTGGGTCTCGATGTCGGTGCCGACGATTTCGCCGGCGAGGTTCAGCGGGATCTGGCCGGAGGAATAGAACAGGTCCCGGACGACGATGCCCTGGCTGTAGGGGCCGATGGCGGCGGGGGCGGCGTCGGTCTTCACGATCTTCATGGGGAATGGATCTCCGGTGCGGGAAGGACCCGCCGTGCGGGAGCGCGGCGGGCCGGAAGGGGATGGGGACGCCTCAGGCGGCGTAGCGCTCGATGCCGAAGCCCTCGGTCGAGATCTCCGGCGCCTTCTTCGACACGATGTCGGTGAGCAACTTGGCCGAACCGCAGGCCATCGTCCAGCCCAGCGTACCGTGTCCGGTGTTGAGGAAGAGGCCCGGCCGCGCCGTCTCGCCGATCACCGGCGTGCCGTCCGGCGTCATCGGGCGCAGACCGCACCAGAACTCGGCCTTGGAAAGGTCGCCGCCCTCGGGGAAGAGATCGGAGACGACGTGGGCGACGGTGGCACGGCGGGCGTCGCGCAGCTCGAGATCGAAGCCGCAGATCTCCGCCATGCCGGCAACGCGGATGCGGTCGCCGAGTCGGGTGATCGCCACCTTGTGCGCCTCGTCCATCACGGTGGAGACCGGCGCCGCGTCGGCGTTCACGATCGGCAGGGTCAGCGAATAGCCCTTGACCGGATAGACCGGCAGATCGATGCCGAGCGGGCGCAACAGGTGCGGCGAATAACTGCCGAGCGCCACCACCACCGCGTCGGCGGTGAAGGTGCCGGCGGAGGTGACGACGCCGGTCACCCGCGCCCCGTCGGTGGTGAGCGAGCGGATGTCGACGCCGAAGCGGAAGGTGACGCCGGCGCTCTCCGACAGCGCGGCGAGACGCTGGGTGAACAGGAAACAGTCGCCGGTCTCGTCGCCGGGAAGCCGCAGGCCGCCGAGGATCTTGTCGCCGACACGGGCCAGCGCCGGCTCGGCGGCGATGCAGCCGGCCCGGTCGAGCACCTCGTAGGGCACGCCGAAGCTCTCGAGCACCTTCAGGTCGGAGGCGGTGGCGTCGATCTGCTTCTGGGTGCGGAACACCTCGAGCGTGCCGCGCGAGCGCTCGTCGTAGGCGATGCCGGTTTCGGCGCGCAGATCGCGCAGCACGTCGCGGCTGTATTCGGCGATCCGAACCATCCGGCCCTTGTTGACCGCGTAAGCTTCGGCCGTGCAGTTGCCGAGCATCTTCGCCATCCATTTCCACATGGCGGCGTCGAACTTCGGCCGGATCACCAGCGGCGCGTGGGTGGCGAACATCCACTTCACCGCCTTCCACGGGATCCCCGGCGCAGCCCACGGCGAGGAATAGCCCGGCGACACCTCGCCGGCGTTGGCGAAGCTGGTCTCCAGCGCCGGCGCCTCCTGGCGGTCGATCACCTCGACCTCGTGACCGGCGCGGGCGAGGAAATGGGCTGTGGTCGTGCCGACGACGCCGCTGCCGAGAACGATGATCTTCATGGGGCTGCGATCCTTCGAAATGGGTTCGGGTCAGAAAGCGGAGAGATGGGAGATCCAGCGGCGCTGGTAGCGCGCGCCGAGCGAGGTCAGGATCTCGTAACCGATGGTGCCGGCGGCCCGCGCCAACGTGTCGACGTCGTCGGCGTCGCCGCCGATCACGTCGATGAAGTCGCCCTCGGCGAGCGCGCCCTCCGGCAGCGCCGAGACGTCGATGGTGATCATGTCCATCGACACCGCCCCGACGATCGGCAGCTTCACGCCGGCGAAACCGGCGTTCGCCTTGCCCGCCAGCGCGCGGAAGAAGCCGTCGGCGTAACCGACCGAGACGGTGGCGATCCGGGTCGGCGCGGTGGTGGTGAAGCGGCCGTTGTAGCCGACCGCCGTGCCCGCCTCGAGGGTGGCGACGCGCAGGACGCGGGCGGAGAGGTGGACGACCGGGGCGAGCGGATTGGCCTCGCCGGCGTGCGGGGCGACGCCGTAGAGCGCCGCGCCGGGGCGCAGCAAGTCGAAATGGAAGGGGGCGCCGAGGAACACGCCGGAGGAATTGGCGAAGGAAGCCTTCACCTTCGGCAGTTTCGCCCTGAGCCGCTCGAAGGTCGCGCGCTGGCGCTCGTTCGACGGGTTCTCCGGCTCTTCCGCCGCGGCGAGATGGCTGATCAGCAGCTTCAGGTCGAGGGGCGCGAGCCGCGCCGGTTCGGCGGCGAGCGTGTCGATCTCGGCCTCGCAGAGCCCGAGCCGCGCCATGCCGGTGTCGAGATGCAGCGCCGCCGGCAAGCGTTCGCCGATGCGGGCCGCTTCTTCGCCCCACGCCGCGATCTGATCGAGGGTGGAGAGGACGGGGACGAGCCCGTGCGCCCGCATCGCCGCCTCGGCGCCGCGCGCCAGCCCGTGCAACACGAAGATCGCCGCACCGGGGACGGCGACGCGCAGCGCGATGCCCTCCTCGAGATGGGCGACGAAGAAATGGCCGCATCCGGCGCGGGCGAGCGCCGCGGCGACCGGCTGGGCACCGAGGCCGTAGGCGTCGGCCTTGACCACCGCCGCCGCCGGGACGCCGCCGGCTCGCGCCGACAGCAGGCGCCAATTGGCGACGATCGCGTCGAGATCGACGTCGAGCACCGCGCCGATGCCGGTACGCGGCGCCGAGGCGCCGATCTCGTCGGCCGCGCCGATCGGGCGGGCGGTGGGATGGGCGGAGAGTTCGGAGAGCGGCTTCGACATGGGTACGGATCCGTTCGACGGCGGGACATCCTCCCTTCGCATGGACCGTGCCAGAAAAAATGTTCAGCGATTGCAATGGATTGGATGGGTCGACGGAGTTCTGTGTACGAAAAGGCGTACGGGCGCCGCCGAAATATGGCGATTCTCTGATTGAAACCAATCGGTTGCGTGATTCGTACGGAATTTCGGACAACGTCCGAATTTGCTTACGACTTGCTCAGGCCGTACCGCCGCAGCCGATCGGCGATGGTGGTGTGGGAGGTCGAGAGCCGCGCCGCCAGTTTCCGGCTCGACGGGAACTGCGGAAAGAGCCGGGCGAGCAGCGCCTTTTCGAAGTCGCGGATCGCCCCGTCCCAATCGACGATCTCGGTTTCGACGATCTTCGCTCCGACCTCGGCGGCCCGTCCGGCCTGCACCAGATCGGCCGGTTCCAGCACCGGTTGATCGGACAGGGTGACGGCTCGGAAGATCACGTTTTCGAGCTGGCGCACGTTGCCCGGCCAGGGTTGGCGCAGCAGCTCCGCCTCCGCCGCCGCCGGGACGCCGCCGGCTCGCGCCGACAGCAGGCGCCAATTGGCGACGATCGCGTCGAGATCGACGTCGAGCACCGCGCCGATGCCGGTAC
>JAAYVT010000344.1 GCA_012517025.1 Phyllobacteriaceae bacterium
TCGCCGCGGCGAAGGAACAGAGCCGGCTGGTGTGACCGACGGGAGACCCGACATGGATTGGACGCCGCTCACCGAAAGCCTCACCGGCCTGGCGCCGTTTCTGATCTACGTCGGTCTGTCGATCGGACTGATCGCGATGTACGCCTCGGTCTACATGTTGGCGACGGCGCACGACGAACTGGCGTTGATCCGTCGCGACAACACCGCCGCGGCGATCGCCTTCGCCGGCTCGATGATCGGCTACACCCTGCCGCTGGCGGTCGCCGCGCAACACGCGGCGACACTGCTGGTGTTTCTGGTGTGGGGCGTCGTGGCGATCGTGGTGCAGGTGGTGATCTACTGGTTCTTCCGGCTGCTGATGCTGCGCGACGTCTCCGCCCGCATCGAGCGTGGGGAGACGGCGGCGGGCATCCTGCTCGGCGCGGCCTCGCTCGCCGGCGGCATCGTCGACGCCGCCGCGATGGCGGTGTGAGCGCGGCCGGAAGCCTTCGGAGAAAAGTCATGTCGGATGCCCTGCGCTCCCTCCCGACCGCCGTGCGCGGGCGGGGCCTCGATCACGTCGTCGCCGCCGTCGCCGAGCTCGAGCGAGCGGCCGAAACCTGGGAACGGCTCGGTTTCCGCCTCACCCCGCCGGCGCGCCACCCCTGGGGCACCGAGAACCGGGTGATCCAGCTCGACGGATCCTTCGTCGAGATCCTCGCCGTCGCCGACGCCTCGATCCTTCCCGAACCGACCGAGACCGCCTTCTCCTTCGGCGCCTGGAACCGCGACTTTCTGGCGCGGCGCGGCGAAGGTCTGTCGATGCTGGTGCTGGAGAGCACCGATCCGGCGGCCGATCGCGCCGCCTTCGCCCGCGCCGGCCTGCGCACCTTCGAGCCCTTCGGCTTCGAGCGGGTCGCGGTGTCGCCGGAGGGCGAGGCGCGCACCGTCGGCTTCGACCTCACCTTCGCCGCCTTCACCGGCGCCGGCGAGAACGGCGAGCCCGATGCCGGCTTCTTCACCTGCCGCCAACGTTTCCCCGAGAACTTCTGGCGGGCGGACCATCAGAGCCACCCCAACACCGCTCGCCGGCTCGACGCGGCGGTGTTCGTGGCGCCCGACCCCTCCGACTTCCACGAAGGGCTCTCCGCCTTCGCCGGCGTGCGCGAGTTCCACGCCACCAGCGCCGGTCTGGTGATCCCGACCCCGCGCGGGGCGATCGAGGTGGTGACGCCGGCGGCGTTCCGTTGGCGTTGGGGTGCCGAGGCCTTGCCGGAGACGCCGGATCGGCTCACTCTCGCCGCCCTGCGTTTCGGCGTCTCGGCGCTGGGCGAGGCGGCGAGCCAACTCGTCGCCGGCGGCTTCACCGTCGCCGATCGCGCCGGCGCCTTCGTGGTGACCGGCATCCACGGCGCCACCGTCGCCTTCGAGGCGATCCCGCAAGGCTGATCCCGCATCCCTCAACGAGAGGAGAAGTCCCCGCCATGTCGCCCAACGCCGAGGTCGTCGTCGGTTCGGTCCGCTTCGCCAATCGTCTGCCGTTCGCGCTGATCGCCGGCCCCTGCCAGATGGAGAGCCGAGCGCACGCGCTGGAGACGGCGGCGGCGCTGAAGGAGATGACGACCAAGCTCGGCATCGGCCTGGTCTTCAAGACCTCCTTCGACAAGGCCAACCGCACCTCAGCTTCCGCGGCGCGCGGCGTCGGTCTCGACGGCGCGCTGCCGGTCTTCGCCGAGATCCGCGAGAGCCTGGGGCTGCCGGTGCTGACCGACGTCCACGACGCCCATCAGTGCGCGCCGGTCGCCGAGGTGGTCGACGTGCTGCAGATCCCGGCGTTCCTGTGCCGGCAGACCGACTTGTTGCTCGCCGCCGCCGCGACCGGGCGGGTGATCAACGTCAAGAAGGGGCAGTTCCTGGCGCCCTGGGACATGAAGAACGTCGTCGCCAAGCTGACCGGCGCCGGCAATCCGAACGTCCTCCTGACCGAGCGTGGCGTCTCTTTCGGCTACAACACGCTGGTCTCCGACATGCGCTCGCTGCCGATCATGGCGGCGACCGGGGCGCCGGTGATCTTCGACGCCACCCATTCGGTGCAGCAGCCGGGCGGGCAGGGGACCTCGTCGGGCGGCCAGCGCGAGTTCGTCGCGGTGCTGGCGCGGGCGGCGGTGGCGGTCGGCGTCGCCGGCCTATTCATCGAGACCCACGAGGATCCCGATCGCGCCCCCTCCGACGGCCCCAACATGGTGCCGTTGAAGGAAATGCCGGCGTTGCTCGCCAAGCTGCAGGCCTTCGATCGGGTGGCCAAGGACCTCTGAGGTCCGGGTCGCCGGATCAGCCTTTGTCGAACAGGCGGGTCAGCAATTCGAGCGCCGTGGTCGCGGCGGCGAGGCGGACGGCGTCGCGCCCGAGGTCGCCGAAACGGCGTTCGACCGCGAGACGGCGGCCGCCGCGTCGGGCGGCGGCGAAGTGGACGAGGCCGACCGGCTTCTCCGCGCTGCCGCCGCCGGGACCGGCGATGCCGGTGATCGACACCGCGAGATCGGCGCGAGACCGGCCGAGCGCTCCCTCGGCCATGGCGACCGCGACCTCCGACGACACCGCGCCGAGGCGAGTGATCAGGTGGTCGTCGACCCCCAGCATTTCCACCTTGGCGGCGTTCGAATAGGTGACGAAGCCGCGCTCGACCACCGCCGAGGACCCCGGGATCGAGGTCAGCAGCGCCGCGACGAGGCCACCGGTGCAGGATTCGGCGGTGGCGATCATGACGTGTTCGGCGATCGCGCGCTCGATCAGCTGACGAGCGGTCGGAACCAGCGGCGTGAGATCGAGCATGCTTCCTCCTCGCCGGTACGGCGCGTCACAACTTCCCCGACGGAAGATACACGTTTTCCGATCGCCCGTGGCGGCGTCGCGATCAATCCGAAAGCGGCAAGCGAATCGTCGCCGCCGCGAGCACCGCGATGCCCTCGCGTCGTCCGACGAAGCCGAGCTTTTCGTTGGTGGTCGCCTTGACCCCGATGCGATCGATCGGGCAGGCGCAGATCTGAGCCAAGCGCGCCCGCATCGCCTCGCGGTGCGGACCGATCTTCGGCGCCTCGGCGACGATGGTGACGTCGGCATGGGCGAGCATGCCCCCCCGCGCGGCGAGCCGGGCGAGGGCGTCGCGCAGGAACAGGGCGCTGTCGGCGCCCCGCCACTGTGCGTCCGAGGGTGGGAAATGGGCGCCGATGTCGCCGTCGCCGAGCGCGCCGAGGATCGCGTCGGTCAGAGCGTGCAGCGCGACGTCGGCGTCGGAGTGGCCGTCGAGGCGGGCGACGTGCGGGATGGAGACGCCGCACAACGTCACCGCGTCGCCGGGGGCGAAGGCGTGGACGTCGTAGCCCTGTCCGACCCGGACGTCGGCGAGGGCGGCGAAACGATCGAGCGACATGCGGGCCTCCGCCTTCTCGAAGTCCGAGGACGTGGTGAGTTTGACGTTGGCGGGGTCGCCGGCGACGACGCGCACGTCGAGCCCGGCCCATTCGGCCACCGCCGCGTCGTCGGTGAAATCGTCGCGACCGGCTTCGGCGGCACGGGCGTGGGCGGCGCGAATCGCCGGATAGCGGAAGCCCTGCGGCGTCTGGGCGGCGTGGACCCGCTCGCGCGGCACCGTCTCGACGATGCGGCCGTCGCCGTCGACCCGCTTCAAGGTGTCGACGATCTCCACCGCGGCGAGCGTACCCTCCGCTGCGTCGAGGCCGGCGAGGGTGCGCGCGATCACCTCGGCCGAGACGAACGGGCGGGCGGCGTCGTGGATCA
>JAAYVT010000345.1 GCA_012517025.1 Phyllobacteriaceae bacterium
CGGGCGGCGGGACCGCTCTGCCGATCGAAGGAGCCTCGTCCATGACCCCATCTCCGGCGCGCGTCCTCCGCCGCCTCCTCTTCGGTGCCGTCGCAACCGGCCTCGCGGTCGCCCCGGCGGCGGCGGCCACCCGGCCGATCGTCGTCGAACTCTTCACCTCGCAGGGCTGCTCGTCCTGCCCGCCGGCCGACGCCTTCCTCGGCGAACTCGTCCGCGAGCGCGACGATCTGCTGCCGCTCGCCTTCCACGTCACCTATTGGAACCGCCTCGGCTGGGCCGATCCCTTCTCCTTCGACGAGGCGACCCGTCGGCAGGCCGCCTACGGCACTCGCTTCGGCGACGGGTCCTACACACCCGAGATGGTGGTCGACGGGCGTTGGTCGTTGGTCGGCTCGGATCGCGCCTCGGCGGCGCAGGCGTTCGCGCGCGCGGCGAGCCGGCAGGGCGAGGGACCCGAGGTCTCGGCGGAGGCGCGCGACGGGCGCGTGTCGATCCGGGTCGGGCGCGGCGACGCCGTCGGCCGTGTCCTGCTGGTCGGATGGGACCGCGAGCACCGCACCCCGGTCGGGCGCGGCGAGAATCGCGGCCGGGTCTTGGTCGAGGCGAACGTGGTGCGCTCGTTCACACCGCTCGGCACCTGGACCGGCGCACCCGCCCGGCTCGAGGCGGATCTGCCGGCCGGCGAGCAATGGGCGGTGCTGGTCGAGGCCCCGGAAGGCGGCATCCTCGGCGCGGCGCGGGTGCGCTCCGCGACGCCGTGATCCATCGCGACGATCGTGGCGCGGTCAGGCCCGGGCTTCGACGTCGAGCAGCGACAGCGCGGTGGCGACGAGGCCCTCGAGCAGGGCGGGTTCGGGGCGCACCCGCGCCAACACCCGCACGCCCATCAGGGTGCCGAGGAAATGGCGACCGAGCGCCTCCGGCGAATGGGCGCGGCCGATCGTACCGTCGGCCTGCCCGGCCGCGACGCGGGCGCGGAAGAACGCCTCGATGCGCTCGAACGTCGCCGCCA
The DNA here is from genome assembly GCA_012517025.1 of Phyllobacteriaceae bacterium. GTDB lineage: Bacteria > Pseudomonadota > Alphaproteobacteria > Rhizobiales > Ancalomicrobiaceae > Pinisolibacter. The sequence goes on from JAAYVT010000345.1 coordinate 1,013, forward strand.
CCGCCGCGCGGATCTCCGGTTCGTGCGGCGCCACGTCGAGCGCGGTGTTGACCAGCAGACAGCCCTTGTGCTCGGCGTCGGCGAGCGAGGCGGCGAGGATCTCGGCGAAGAAGGTCTCGATCGCGGCGCGTGGGGCGAGCCGCTCGCAGCGCGCCATGCGATCGACGACGCCGTCCTCGAGATAGCGCTCGAGCGCCCGGCGGAACAGCGCCTGCTTGTCGCCGAAGGCGTTGTAGAGGCTCGCCGCGGTCAGCCCGGTCTCGTCCTTGAGATCGCGCACCGAGGTCGCCTCGTAACCGCGCCGCCAAAAGCAATCGATCGTCGCGGCGAGCACCTTCGCCTCGTCGAACGCCCTCGGTCTCGCCATTCGCCACTCCTCGCCGTTCTCACGTCCCCGCGATCGTCGCATCGACCCTCTTGCCGATCGAGCCGAACCACCGCATTCTAGAACGATCGTACCAAAACTCAAATCACGGAAACGGAGCCCCGTTTCCGGTCTCACCGACGTGTCTTCGCCGGACGCGCGAGCCTTGGCTCGTGCGTCGCCCACTCCTGGGAGGTCGTCCCGTGATCCGCTTCTATTTCCATCCGACGCCCAATCCGCTGAAGGTCGCCTTGATGCTCGAGGAGACCGGACTGCCCTACGAGGTGGTCCCGGTCGACACCGGCAAGGGCGAGCAGCATCTGCCGAGCTTCCGAAAGATCAACCCCAACGGCAAGGTCCCGGCGATCGTCGACACCGACGGCCCCGGCGGCGCCGAGGCCCGCGTCTTCGATTCGACCGCCATTCTGATCCATCTCGCCTACAAGACCGGGAAATTCCTCGGCGCCGCCGAGGTTCGCCCGGAGCTGGTCTCCTGGCTGCTCTTCCTCGCCTCCGGTCTCGGCCCGTTCTCGGGGCAAGCCGTGCATTTTCAACACGCCGCGCCGCAGGGGCTCGACTATGCGGTGAACCGCTATCGCCGCGAGGCCGAGCGTCACTACTGCGTGCTCGACGACCACATGGCCGGCCGCAGCTGGATCGCCGGCGACGACTACACCATCGCCGACATGTCCGCCTGGGGCTGGTTGACCCGCGCCGCCCGCGTGCTGAAGGGGCTCGACGATCCCTTCGCCGCCCATCCGAACCTGCGCCGGCTCTACGAGGCGGTGGAGGCACGTCCGGCGGCGGCACGGGCCCGCGCGGTCGGCAGCGATCATTCGTTCAAGACGGTGACCGACGAGGAGACCCGCCGCGCCCTCTTCCCCTCCAATTATCCCGCCGTCGCCTGAGGAGGCCGTCATGCAGACCAACCTGAAGGACAAGCGCGTTCTCGTCACCGGCGGCTCGAGCGGCATCGGCCGGGCGATGGCGAAGGTGTTGCTCGAGCGCGGCGCGAAGGTGGTGATCACCGGTCGCCGCGCCGCTCTCGTCGACGAGGCGGTCGCCGAACTCGCCTCGATCTCGCCGGAGGTCTGGGGCGTCGCCGCCGACGTCCGCACGCCGGAGGGTCGAGCCCGCACGCTCGCCGGCGCGCTCGAGGCGCTCGGCGGCCTCGACGTGCTCGTCAACAATGCCGGCGGCGTCCGCGCCGGCCGGCTCGAGGCGACCAGCGAGGAAGAGATCACGGCGATGATCGAGGTCGATCTCCTCGCGCCGATCCTGCTCACCCGCGCCGCCCTGCCGCATCTTCGGGCGAGCGGCGCGGCGACGGTGGTCAACATCACTTCCGGCATCGCGCTGGTCGGCGCGCCGTTCTACGCGACCTACGCCGCCGCCAAGGCCGGGCTCGCCCTGTTCGGCGAGGCGTTGCGGCGCGAACTCGCCGGCGAAGGCGTGCACGTGCTCACCGCCTACCCGACCGGCACCGACACCCCGATGATGCGTAGCAACCGCGCCGGCCCCGATCTCGGCTTCGCCCGCGAGGACGTCGACGAGGTCGCCGCGTCGTTCGTCGACGGCATCGAGACCGGCGCGATCGCGGTGGTGCGCGGTGGCGAGGCCCGCCTCGCCATGGTCGCCCTCAACCGCGAGAACCCGGCCGCCGTCGACGAACGGCTCGCCGCCTTGAAGCCGCGGCTCGAGGAAGCCGTGCGCGATCACGCCGCCCTGTGAGGCAGGAGACCCCGACTATGATCGAACTCTGGTATTGGCCGACCCCGAACGGTCACAAGACCACGCTGTTTCTCGAGGAGGCCGGGCTTCCCTACGAGATCCACCCCGTCGACATCAGCGCCGGCGATCAATTCAAACCGGACTTCCTCGCCTTCTCGCCCAACAACCGGATGCCGGCGATCGTCGATCGCGCCCCCGCCGACGGCGGCGAGCCGGTGACGGTGTTCGAATCCGGCGCGATCCTGCTCTACCTCGCCGAGAAGACCGGCCGCTTCCTGCCCGACGACGTGCGCGGCCGCAAGGTGGTGACCGAGTGGTTGTTCTGGCAGGTCGGCGGGCTCGGCCCGATGGCCGGGCAGAACCACCACTTCGTCCTCTACGCGCCGGAGAAGATCCCTTACGCGATCGACC
>JAAYVT010000346.1 GCA_012517025.1 Phyllobacteriaceae bacterium
CCGGTCGCCGAGGCGCCGGCGCCGCGGCCGCGGCGCACGACGGCGACGCGCGAGACGCCCCCGATCGAGGACGCGGCACCCGCCGTCGACCCGCTCGATCGCCGCCTGCGCGCGCTCGACGACAAGATCGATCAGCTGCGCCGGCACGAGGACGGCGACGGATCGGCGACGATCGTCGCCGAGATCCGGGCGCTGCGCGGATTGGTCGAGACCCGTGCCGGCGGTGCCGGCGACATTTCCTCCGAGGTCCGCCGTCTCGCCGGCAAGATCGACCGTCTGTCCGACCGCAACCCGCAGCGCGAGGTGGTGGAGACGCTGACCACCGAACTCGGTCGTCTGCGCGACGTGGTGCTGCAATCGAACGTCGAAGGCTCGCTGCGCAGCATCGAGGAGGGCTACGGCCACGTCGTCGACCGGCTCGACGACCTCAAGCGGCGGCTGACGTCGCGGAGCGACGAGAGCAAGATCGACGGCGAGATCGCCAAGATCCGCGACCTTCTGGGCGCGGTGCCGCAGGCCGACCATCTCTCGGCGCTGGAACGCAACCTCGAAGCGCTCTCCGACAAGTTCGAGCGTCTGGCGACGCGCGAGGAGACTCCCGCCGTCCAGCAGATCGAACGCCGGCTCGGCGATCTGCGCGCCCAGATCGAGACCCTCGATCCGGGCAAGCTGGTGCTCTCGCTCGATCAGCGTCTCAAGGCGGTCGGCGACAAGCTCGACGCGATCGAGCGCAGCACCCGGGCGCCGGCGGCGCAGGACCGCGTCGTGCCGCTCCTCGAGGAACTGCGGACGCTCGCGGCCGGCAATCGCACCGCCGAAGACATCCGCGCGCTGGAGACCCGCCTCGCCGACCTCGCCGACCGGATCGGCGAATTCGAGAGCCGCCGTCCCTCTTACGAGGACACCGACCGTCTGCACGGCCGGATCGCCGAGATCGCCGATCGCCTCGACCGGATCGCCGCCTCCGACGACGGCCGTCGTTCGGTCGAAGCGCTGGAGACCGCGGTGTCGCGGCTCGACGCGGCGATCGCCCGTACCGCCGTGCCGCCGGCCAGCGACCTGATCGACGCGCGGTTCGACGAACTGTTCGATCGCATCGATCGCCGCCTGCCGCCGGATCCGACGGCGGACGTCGAGGAACTGACCCGCGAGATCGCCGAGATGCGGCGCGAGCTCGCCACCTCGCGCTCCAACGACGACCTCGAGGAGCAGATGCGGGTGCTCGCCGAGCGGCTCGATCGCTCGGTCGCGCACGAGAGCGACGACGACACCCTCGCCCAGATCGAGGAACAGCTCGCCCAGATCTCACGGCGGATCGAGGCGACCCAGGACCGCGCGCCGGATCTCTCGGCGCTCGAGGGCCACATCCTGCGGCTCGCCGAGCGGATGGACGCACAGCAGCACGATTCGGTCGAGGTCGCCCGCGAGGCGGCGCGCGAGATGGTGCGCGAGCTCACCGCCGGCCGGCACGACGACGGCCTCGCCGAGGCGGCGCTGCAGGCGCTGCAGACCGATCTGCGCTCGCTGCAGTCGGCGGCGCGCGACACCGAGAGCCGCACCAACGACACGCTGGTGTCGCTGCACGACGCCCTGACCGGCATCGTGGGCCGCCTCGCGGCGATCGAGAAGATCGCGCAAGGGTCGGCCCGGTCGGCCGCCGCCGCCCGCAACGCCGCCCAGGCGGCGGAGAGCGCGGCGCAGGCCGCCGTCCAGCCGAAGCCGGAAACCGACGATTTCTTCGGCGTCGCCCGCGCCGAGAGCCCCGTCGAGGCGACCCCGCCGGAGGCGCCGGCTCAGCCGACGATCGCCGGCCGGCCGGTCGGCGTCGGATCGGTGGCGCGCGCCCGCGAGCTGCTCGCCGCCGCCGCGCCGGACGACAATCGTCCGCTCGAGCCCGGCTCCGGCAAGCCGACGTCGCGCCCCGTC
>JAAYVT010000347.1 GCA_012517025.1 Phyllobacteriaceae bacterium
GCCGCCGACGTCGGCATCGCCATGGGCGGGGGCACCGACGTCGCGCTGGAGACGGCCGACGCCGCCGTTCTCCACGGCCGGGTCGCCGACGTGGCTCGCCTGATCGCTCTGTCGCGACAGACCATGGCGGTGATCCGCCAGAACATCACCATCGCTCTTGGGCTGAAGGCGGTCTTCCTCGTCACGACGGTGGCCGGCCTCACCGGTCTGTGGCCGGCGATCCTCGCCGACACCGGCGCCACTGTGCTGGTCACGATCAACGCGCTTCGATTGTTGCGCTGATCGACGCAGCGATGAGGGGCGGGGTTGCTGATCGTCGAGGTCTCCTCGGATCACATGAGCCAGCCGGCGATGTCTTCGGTCTTGGGAAGGCCACCGGCATGGACGACCTTGCCGTCGACCACGATGCCGGGGGTCGCGGCGATGCCCCAGCCGGCGATCGCCGCGTAGTCCGTGACCTTCTCCAGTGCGATAGGGATACCGAGCCGACCGGCTTCGGCCTGGACCATTTCCGCGGTCGTCTGGCAGCGTTTGCAGCCGGGGCCCAAGATCTTGACGTCCTTCATGGGACTGTTCCTTGCGTTGGTGCTCATGCGAAGAGCGCGTTGAAGAGGAAACCGACGGCGAGGATGCCGAGCCCCACCACGGCGACGAAGACGGCGATCAGACGCAGCGTCAACACCTTGCGCAGGATGATCATCTCGGGCGCCGAAAGAGCGATCACGCTCATCATGAAGGCGAGCACGGTGCCGAGCGCCGCGCCCTTGGCGAGCAGCGCCTCGACGACGGGAATGATGCCGGCAGCGTTCGAATACATCGGGATGCCGATGACGACGGCCGCCGGAACCGACCACCAAGCCTCGCGTCCCATGATCGAGGCGATCAGATCCATCGGGACGTATCCGTGGATGAAGGCACCGACGGCGATACCGACGATGATCCACATCCAGACCTTGCCGACGATGTCCTTCACCGCCTCGATGCCGGCGCGGAGGCGATCGATCACCGACATGGTCTCCTCCGGCAGATCGATCGCTCCGGCGCGGACGTTGCGGACCCAGGCTTCGAGCCAGTGCTCGAGGCGGAGCCTGCCGATCACCCAACCCGAGACGATGGCCACGGCGAGCCCGAAGACGAGATAGGTCAGGGCCACTTTCCAGCCGACGAGGGCGAAGAGAAGCCCGAGGGCCACCTCGTTGATCATCGGCGCGGCGATCAGAAACGAAAAGGTCACGCCGAGCGGCACGCCGGCCGAGACGAAGCCGATGAAGAGCGGCACCGCCGAGCAGGAGCAGAACGGCGTGACGATGCCGAGTATGGCGGCGGCGATGTTGCCCAGGCCCTCGCGACGACCGGCGAGCAGCGCCCGGGTCCTCTCCGCCGAGAAGAAGCTGCGGACGACGCCCATGGCGAAGACCACAAGGGTCAGGAGCATCAGCACCTTCGGCGTGTCGTAGACGAAGAAGGCGAGCGCGTCGGCGGCGTGACTTCCCGGCTCGACGGGGAAGAGGGCCGTGACGGCGTCGGCCGCAGGCTTCAGTTGCCCGTAGACGAGGAACCAGACGGCGACGAAAGCGGCCGTCCCGCCGATCCACACCCTGGTGTCGGGTTGCGGCTTCGGAGGCGTCGCGGGGTTCGAGCAACAGGTGGTCATGCCGCGATCTCCTCGTCCTCGCCCGGCACGGGCAGCGCCAGGACCGCATCGACGACGGCGACGACGGCCGCATCGAGACGCGCTCTGCGACGATAGCGAACCCACTGGGCATCGCGTCTGGCCGTCACCAGCCCGGCGATCTCGAGTCCCCGCATGTGACGCGACATCCGCGACTGGCTCGCCCCCAGCTTGCGCATGAGCTCGCAGACGCAATGCTCTTCGCCGTCCCACAGGAGACGCAGCGCCTCGAGACGAGTCGGATCGGAAAGAGCGACCATCAGATCGGTAGGGTTCATCGTGCCGTCACTCTCAAATGTGCAAATGCGCTTATCCGCATAATAAGAACCCGACCGAACCTCGGTCAACCGAGACCGACTGCGTAGGTCGCACTTCGCCGAGATCGCCCTTTTGCAGAATAATCGATTATTCGAGTATCGTCGATATATGGATGAAAAGAACGCCCTCCTCGCCTTTGCCGCCCTTTCGCAGTCGACCCGCCTCGCGGTCTTTCGGCTGTTGATCGCCCACGAGCCGGTGGGACTGCCGGCCGGTGAGGTCGCACGGCGTCTGGACGTTCCGCAGAACACCCTGTCGACGCATCTCGCCATTCTGACGCGGGCCGACCTGATCGAGGCAGAGCGGCGCAGTCGGTCGATCATCTATCGGGCGCGAACCGACAGCATCGCCGCCCTCGCGGAATTTCTCATGCACGACTGCTGCGGCGGCAATCCGCAGAGCTGTTCCGAACCGACCGAGATGATTCCCGCGACCTGTGCGACGGGACCATGCTCCAACGAAGAGACCTCCCATGGCTGATCGCGTCTACAATGTCCTGTTCCTCTGCACCGGCAACACCGCCCGATCGATCCTCGCCGAGAGCATTCTCGCCAAGGAGGGCGCGGGGCGGTTCCGGTCCTTCTCGGCGGGCAGCCATCCCAAGGGCATCGTCAATCCCTTCGCCCTGAAGGTCCTCGCGAAGGCCGACTATCCGACCGAGGGCTTCCGCTCGAAGAGCTGGGAGGAGTTCGCGGTGCCGGGCGCGCCGGTGATGGATTTCGTCTTCACCGTCTGTGACAACGCCGCCGGCGAGGCCTGCCCGGTGTGGCCGGGCCAGCCGATGACCGCCCGTTGGGGCATCGAAGACCCGGCCGCGGTCGAAGGCAGCGACATTCAGAAGGAAGCCGCGTTCGTGACGGCGTTGCGCTTCCTGAAGAACCGTATCGCCGCCTTCACCGCGTTGCCGATTGCCGGCATCGACAAGATGGCGCTCGGCAATCGGCTGCGTGAAATCGGCCGCTTGGACGGCGCCTCGCCCCTCGGCGGCTCGAAGTGAGGCCGACGATGGACGTCACCATCTTCCACAATCCCGCCTGCGGCACGTCGCGCAACGCGCTCGCATTGATCCGTCATGCCGGGATCGAACCGGTCGTCATCGAGTATCTGAAGACACCGCCGTCGCGCGATGAGATCGTCGCTCTCGCCGAGCGCTCGGGTATGGAGCTCCGTGACCTGCTGCGCGAGAAGGGCACGCCCTTCGCCGAACTCGGGCTCGGTGTTCC
>JAAYVT010000348.1 GCA_012517025.1 Phyllobacteriaceae bacterium
CCGGGGCCGGCGTCGGCTCGGGCGCCTTCGGCGCGGCGACGTGGCCGTGTTCGACCTCGCCCGGCTTCAGGATCCGCTTCTTCTTGGTCTCGACGAGCACGGTCTTCGACCGGCCGTGACTGAAGCTCTGACGAACGGTGGCGTCCGTCTTGGGCTTCAGCGTCAAAGTCTTCTTGACCTCGACGTGCAGGGTCTTGTCGCCGGAGCTCTTCGTATCGTTCATGTGCCCGTCATTCCTGCGGCGGGGTGCCGCTCTTCTCAGCGTGATCGTCGTTCGTCGGCGTCGTGACGGGATCGTCCCGATACCGGCCGAGCGCGACCGCGCGCTCGAGGAAGATTTCGGCTGCTCGTCCCGAAAGCAGCGCTGCATGTATCACATTCGACCGCCCCAATGCCAAATCCAATTGAGGCCCGGAGAAGATTCGCACGACCGGAACGCCGTCTTCCCCTCCGAAACGACGCCGAAGCGCCGCCGTCAACTTCGAAACGCCGTCCGATCCGGCTTCCGCCGCATGGACGAGGCCGGCGAGACGCTCGCGCGCCACCGCCGCTTCCACCTTGGCGAAGCCGATGACGACTTCGCCCGCCTTGCGCGCGAGACCGAGGGTCCCGAGCGCGTGATCGCTCATCAACCGGTCGATCAGGCCGGGAAGACCCGGATCGACCGAAACCTGGGCGCGGAAGGCGCGGGCGAAGAGCTTCTTCGCCACCGCCTTCTCCACCACCGCGCGACGCGCCTCGACCCAGACGCCGCGACCGGGGAGGTTCCGCTTCAGATCCGGCACCACCGATCCGTCGGGGGCCTGGACGAAGCGGAGCAGCTCCGCGATCGGCATCGTCTCGCGCGAGACGATGCAGGTACGTTCGACGTCGCCCTTGCGCGGCGGGCGCTCGTCCCACTCCGGCGGGCCGTCGGGGACGGTCGCGTCGATCTCAGTGCTCGACACGCTCCGCCTCGTCTTCCACCGCGTCCTCGTCGTCGGCGGCCTCGGCGACCGGCGCCTCGATCCAGCCGGCGGCGACGCGGGCCGCCATGATGATGTTCTCCGCCTCGGCGCGCGACAGGTCGATCCCGTCGAGGCTGCCGGTGTGCTTCTCGGTCTCGCCGTTCTTGCGCTCGCTCCAGCCGACCAGATCGTCGGTGGCGCAGCCGGCGAGATCCTCGACCGTCTTGATGCCGTCCTTGCCCAGCGCCACCATCATCGCGGTGGTCACGCCCGGCACCTCGCGCAGCGCGTCCTCGACGCCGAGCTTCTTGCGCTCCTCGTCCTGCTCCGCCTCGAGCGCATCGAGCCAGGAGTTGGCGCGAGCCTGGATCTCTTCCGCCGTTTCCTCGTCGAAGCCCTCGATGCGGGCGATCTCGTCGGCGCCGACGTAGGCGATCTCCTCGACCGAGGAGAAGCCCTCGGTGGCGAGCAGCTGGGCGACCACTTCGTCGACGTCGAGGGCGTCCATGAAGAGCTTGGTGCGCTCGGCGAATTCCTTCTGCCGACGCTCCGATTCCTCGGCCTCGGTCATGATGTCGATGTCCCAGCCGGTGAGCTGGGAGGCCAGACGCACGTTCTGGCCGCGGCGGCCGATGGCGAGGCTCAGCTGATCGTCGGGAACCACCACCTCGATGCGGCCGGCGTCCTCGTCGAGCACGACCTTGGAGACTTCGGCCGGCTGCAGGGCGTTGACGATGAAGGTGGCCGGGTCGTTCGACCAGGGAATGATGTCGATCTTCTCGCCCTGCAGTTCCTGCACCACCGCCTGGACGCGGCTGCCGCGCATGCCGACGCAGGCGCCGACCGGGTCGATCGACGAGTCGCGGGAGATCACGGCGATTTTGGCGCGCGAGCCGGGATCGCGGGCGACCGACTTCACCTCGATGATGCCGTCGTAGATCTCCGGCACTTCCTGGGCGAAGAGCTTGGCCATGAACTGCGGATGGGTGCGCGACAGGAAGATCTGGGGCCCACGCTGCTCGCGGCGGACGTCGTAGACGTAGGCGCGGACGCGGTCGGCGTTGCGGAAGGCCTCGCGCGGGATCAGCTCGTCGCGGCGGATGATCGCCTCGCCACGGCCGAGATCGACGATGACGTTGCCGTATTCGATGCGCTTGACGGTGCCGTTGACGATCTCGCCGATGCGGTCCTTGAACTCGTCGTACTGGCGGTCGCGCTCGGCCTCGCGGACCTTCTGGACGATCACCTGCTTGGCCGACTGGGCGGCGATGCGGCCGAAATCCATCGGCGGCAGCGGCTCGCCGATCCAGTCGCCTACCTGGGCGTCGGGATTGCGCAGACGGGCGTCGGAGAGAGGGATCTGGGTCGCCGGGTTCTCGAAGTCCTCGACCACCTCGAGCAGACGCTGCAGCTTGATCTCGCCGGTCTTCGGGTTGATCTCGGCGCGAACCTCGGTCTCCGACCCGTAACGCGAGCGCGCGGCCTTCTGGATGGCGTCCTCCATCGCGGCGAGCACGATCTTGCGATCGATCACCTTCTCACGGGCGACCGCATCGGCGATCTGGAGGAGTTCCAGTCTGTTGGCGCTGACTGCCATCGTCTTCTCCCTCGAGGGTGTCGGGTCCGCGTCGCACCCGATCGTCCTCGTGACGTCTCTTCAGTGAACCGACGAGCCGGGGCTCGCGTCTTCGTCTTCCTCGACTTCCTCGACCTCGGCCGGATCCTCGGCCAGGGCCTTCTTGGCCGCCCGGAACGAGGCGGCGATGAGATCGTCGGTCATGATCAGCCGGGCTTCGGAGAGAAGCGAGACCGGCAGCCAAACCGTGTCCGGCGTCCCTTCCGGCACGTCGTCGAGACGGATGCCGAAGGTGTCGTCGCGCAGGCCGACCAGCACGCCGCGGAAACGGCGGCGGCCGTCGTGGCCTTCCGAGAGTTCGATCTTGGCGACGTGGCCGGCCCAGCGCTCGAAATCGGAGCGGCGCACCAGCGGCCGGTCGATGCCGGGCGAAGACACCTCGAGGTGATAGGCGCGGTCGACCGGATCGTCGGCGTCGATCACCGGGGCGAGGTTGCGCGAGATCGTCTCGCAGTCGTCGACGCCGATGGTGCCGTCCGGCCGTTCGGCCATGATCTGCACGGTGAAACCGTTGCGGCCGGAGCACTTCACCCGCACCAGACGGTAGCCGAGATCTTCGATCACCGGCTCGGCGAGGTCCGCGATGCGGGCGTCGAGACCGGTCTCCCGGATCAGGCGAGGTTCGTGGCGCGTGGTCAGTGGCGTGGCTCCGTGTGGCGAGATCGTCCGGTTCGACGGCATCCGAGATGCCAACACCGAAAGAGCGGGTCCCGACGGGGCCCACTCTCGTTTCGTCCAGAAGACGATCTGAGAATTTCTTGGTTGGCGCGCACCATAGTCGAATCGAGGGGAATTGCAAGCCGCCGTCGACGCGTCGCCGGCGAGATCGTCAGATCCGCCGGAAGATCAGATAGGCGGGCGTCCGCCCCTCGCGGATCGCCTTCTCCTCGTAGCGGGTGCCCGGCCAACCGGCCCAGGGCTTCCGCCAATCGTCGGCGACCCGTGCCGTCCATTCGAAGGCGGGATGGGCGAGCACTTCCGCCAGCGCCCAGTCGACGTAAGGCGCCCAATCGGAGGCGAAGCGGAACTCGCCACCGGGACGCAGCACCCGGGCGATGCGGTCGAGATTGTCGCGCTGGACGAAACGTCGCTTCCAGTGACGCTTCTTCGGCCAGGGATCGGGATAGAGCAGGTAGAAGCGACCGAGCGAGGCGGGGGCGAGCGCGTCGAGCAGCGGCACCGAATCGGCGTGATGCAGGCGGATGCGGTGCTCGAGCCCGGCCTCGTGCAGGGCGACCAGCGCCTTGGCCATGCCGTTGACGAAGGGCTCGGCGCCGACGAAGCCGATCGACGGGTTCGCCGTCGCCGTCTCGATCAGATGTTCGCCGCCGCCGAAACCGCTCTCCATCCAGACGTCGTCGACGGGGACTTCGAAGAGGGCGCGCGGCTCGATCGGCGGCCGCGACAGATCGACGGCGAGGCGGGGCAACAGCTCGGCGATCGCCGTCGCCTGACCGAGGCGCAGCGCCTTGCCCTTGCGGCGGCCGTAGAAGGCGCGCTCGCGCGCCTCCTCGGAGGCGGGCGTTTCGATCGGGTCGTCGGAAATCTCGGAGGACATGGCGCCATCTCGGATGAGGAAAGGCGCACGCGGGGCTCGCCCGCGTGCGCCTCGTCGAACATCGGCCCGACGGCTCAGGCGCCGACGGCGGCCTTCAACGCATCGACGAGATCGGTCTTCTCCCAGGAGAAGCCGCCGTCGTCCTCGGGCTTGCGGCCGAAGTGGCCGTAGGCCGAGGTGCGGGCGTAGATCGGCGCCAGCAGGCCGAGGTGATCGCGAATGCCGCGCGGCGAGAGGTTCATCACCTCGCGCGCCGCCTTCTCGATCGTCGCTTCGTCGACCTTGCCGGTGCCGTGCAGGTCGCAATAGACGGCGAGCGGCTGGGAGACGCCGATCGCATAGGCGATCTGAATGGTGCAGCGATCGGCGAGACCGGCCGCGACCACGTTTTTCGCCAGATAGCGGGCGGCATAGGCCGCCGAGCGATCGACCTTGGTCGGGTCCTTGCCGGAGAAGGCGCCGCCGCCGTGCGGGGCCGCGCCGCCGTAGGTGTCGACGATGATCTTGCGGCCGGTCAGGCCGCAGTCGCCGTCGGGACCGCCGATGACGAACTTGCCGGTCGGGTTGACGTGCCAGATCGTCTTCTCGTCGACCCAGCCGGCGGGAAGCGTCTTCACGATCCACGGCTCGACGATGGCGCGGATGTCGGAGGAGGCCAGCGTCTCGTCGAGATGCTGGGTGGAGAGCACGATCTGCTGGGCGCGGACCGGCTTTCCGTTCTCGTAGGCGACGGTGACCTGGCTCTTGGCGTCCGGGCCGAGCATCTTCAGCGGACCGGCCTTGCGGGCCTCGGCGAGGACGCGGAGGATCTCGTGGGCGTAGTAGATCGGCGCCGGCATCAGCTCCGGCGTCTCGCGGCAGGCATAGCCGAACATGATGCCCTGGTCGCCGGCGCCCTCGTCCTTGTTGCCGGCCGCGTCGACGCCGACGGCGATGTCGGCGGACTGGGCGTGCAGATGGACGGCGATGTCGGCGCGCTCCCAGTGGAAGCCGTCCTGCTCGTAGCCGATGTCGCGGATGGCGAGGCGAGCGAGATGGCGCAGCAGGTCGTGGGTGATGCTCGCCGGGCCACGCGTCTCGCCGGCGATCACCACGCGGTTGGTGGTGGCCAGCGTCTCGGCGGCGACGCGCAGATGCGCGGGATCCCAGCCGAGTTGCGGTCCGAGCCGGAAGAAGGCGTCGACGATCTCGTCGGAGATGCGGTCGCAGACCTTGTCGGGATGGCCTTCGGAAACCGATTCGGAAGTGAAGAGGTAGCTCGAACGGGACACGTCTGGGTCTCTCTGCGAAGACGCCCGACCTCGCCGCCTTCGGGTGCGGCGCGGGCTGCGGCACAGGCCCGGGCCGTGCGGCCGAACCTGCCTGACCGGCGGTTTTCCGGCCGGGAGGCGCCTTCGTTTAGCAACGGACGAGCGAGAGGGTCAAGCGACTCGACGATCGCGTTCGACGCGGAGGCGAGACGAAGACGCCCGCGACGATGCGCGGGCGTCGGAGATCGTCTCGGGCGGAAACCTCACTCGTCCTCGTCGCCGGCCATCGCCTTGACGAGTTCCACCACCTTGCGGCGCTGCTTGGGATCCTTGATCCGGATGAACGCCTTGTTCAGCGACAGGCCTTCGGAGGAGGACAGGAAGTCGACCACGTAGGAGGTGGCCTGCGGCTCGTCGAAGCCCTGATCGCCGGCGACCGGCGCCTGTCCGGGCGCGTCCTCGAAGAAGAAGGCCACCTGAACGCTCAGCACGCGGGCGATCGCCTGCAACCGGCTGGCGCCGATGCGGTTCGTGCCCTTCTCGTACTTCTGGATCTGCTGGAAGGTGATTCCGAGGTGTTCTCCGAGTTTCTCCTGGGACATACCGAGCATCATCCGGCGAAGCCGGACACGGCTGCCGACGTGCACGTCGATCGGGTTGGGGGATTTCTTGCTGGCCATGTTCTTGCCTTTGCTTTTCTTTGTAAGTCACTCGTACGACTCGAACCGACGGCGCGGTCTTCGCAGGGGACGAAGTTCCACACACGTCGCGGCGGCTCCTCCGAATGTTCTCATGTATCCGAAGTTTCTCCGAACTTCGATCTTCCCTCGCGACACTTGATCTCGAAGGATGAACTGGAACACGCGCAACTCGCCATCCGCTGGTCGAAGATTGAGTGCGCACGTGTTCGAAGTCAACCGAATCTCACGACGTCAACACTTTCCTAACCGGCAAGGTGAACGCGCCGCCAAACGGCCCAGAGGAAGGCGAGACATGCCAACGTCAGGGAAGGCGTCGAACCCCATCGCGCGAAGACGGTCGCGGCGAGCGGCCGCGGCAGCCCGGAATCGACGACGCCGACCGCCCCGAGGGTGAGCTCTGCGACGACCCGGCCGAGCGGATCGACGAAGGCGGAGACGCCGTCGTTGGCGGCCCGCACGATCGGCAGTCCCTCCTCCACCGCGCGCAGCCGGGCCTGATGGAGATGCTGCCAGGGGCCGGGGGTCATGCCGTACCAGGCGTCGTTGGTGACGTTGAGCAGCCACTGCGGCGGGTGGGCGCGGTCGACCACCTCGCCGGGAAAGACGACCTCGTAGCACACCAGTGGGCCGAACGGCGGCAGGCCCGGCACCTCGACGGTGCGGATGCCGGGGCCGGCGGAATAGCCGCCGCGCAGCTTGGTCAACTGGCGCAGGCCGAGGCTCTCCAGCGTGTCCTGGAACGGCAGATATTCGCCGAAGGGCACGAGGTGGGCCTTGTCGTAGGCGGCGAGGATCTCGGCGTCGCGGCCGAGCGCGTAGATCGAATTGTAGAAGCGGTGGCGGACCTCGCCGGCGGCGGGCGCCTCGGCACGCACCGCCCCGGTCAGGAGCGTGGTGTGGTCGCCGAGCAGCTGGGCGATGGTGGCGAGCGCCCACGGCTCGTTGGTCAGCACGAAGGGGAAGGCCGATTCCGGCCACACCAGATGAGTGATGCCGGGGACGCCGCCGCGCACTCCGCCGTCGGTGCGCAGACCGGCGGGCAGCGGCTTGCCGGCGGCGTCGAGGACCGGGCGCGACGACAGCTCGACGTAGCGGGCGACCGTCTCGGTCTTGAACTCCGGCCGCCATTTCGCCCACTGGTCGATCGACGGCTGGACGATGCGGAAGCGCAGGTCGGGGACGTACTCGGTCGGGGTGACGTGGAGCCGCCACGCCCCCCAACCGACGATCGCCACCGTCGCCACCGCCACCGCGGCGGTGAAGCGGCGCCCGTCGCGGCCGCCGCCGACCAACGCCGCCGGGGCGGCGAAGACCACCACCGCGAGAAGGGTCAGACCGTAACCGCCGAGGACCGAATCGATCTGCATCATCGGTTCGTTCGCCGCGAAGCCGTAACCGATCAGGTTCCAGGGGAAGCCGGTCAGGACGTGACCGCGAAGCCAATCGGCGACGTAGAAGCCGATCGCCAGCGCCGCGATCCGCGCCGGCCCCTCGCTCCACAGAAGCCGCGCCAGCGCGGCGGCGAGGCCGTGGAACAGGCCGAGACCGATCGACAGAGAGGCGACGGCGATCGGCATCAGCCAGCCGAATTCTTCGACGTCGACCAGGAACGCCGCGCCGATCCACCACAGACCGGCGAGGAACCAGCCGAAGCCGAAGGCCCAGCCGATCAGGAACGCCGGCCCGACGCGGACGAGACGGCCGCCGTCCTTCAGATCGGCGGCGCCGTCGAGCGCCCACA
Organism: Phyllobacteriaceae bacterium; assembly: GCA_012517025.1. GTDB lineage: Bacteria > Pseudomonadota > Alphaproteobacteria > Rhizobiales > Ancalomicrobiaceae > Pinisolibacter. The sequence goes on from JAAYVT010000348.1 coordinate 7,834, forward strand.
CGAGCACGGGCAAGGAGATCCACAGCACCGGAAAGACGTGGAAGGGGGCGAGCGACAGCGCCCCGAGCGCGCCGGCGAGCGCGACGATCCCCGCCCGCCGCCAGCCCCAGGAGAGAGTGACGGCGTGGGCGACACGTTCGAGCATCGGCGGGGCTCCCTTCCGAATCACGCCGCCGCGCGCGGCGGCCCCACCTCGTCCGGCGAGCGGTGGAGCGTCAAGTCGCTTCGCGCGGCGGCGGCGCGACGCGGCGCAGACGCAGCCGCTTCAGGCGCCGCGAATCGGCGTCGAGGATTTCGACCTCGAGACCGGGCAGGCGTTCGGAGGTGAAGGTCTCGCCGATCACCGGCACCCGACCGGCCAGGGAGACGATCAGACCGCCGATGGTCTCGACGTCTTCCTCGATGCCGATGCCGGAGAAGTCGTAATCGATCGCCTCGGCGGTCTCCTCGAGCTCGGCGCGGGCGTCGGCCAGCCACTGGTCGGGCGCGGTCGCCACCACGTCGGGCGGCTCGCCCTCGTCGTGCTCGTCCTCGATGTCGCCGACCACCGTCTCGACGATGTCCTCCATCGAGACGAGACCGTCGACGCCACCGTATTCGTCGATCACCAGCGCCATCTGGATGCGGTTCAACTGCATCCGCGCCAGGAGATCGCTCGCCGGCATCGAGCCGGGGACGAACAACACCGGCCGGACGAGGCCGGTGGCGGAGAGGTGAGCGGAGAGATCGGCGCGGGAGAGATCGAGGCGGGCGGTGTCGGGATCGTCGCCGATTCGCGCCGCCTCGGCGACGTGGGTCACCAGATCGCGGATGTGGATCATGCCGACCGCCTCGTCGAGGCTTTCGCGATAGACCGGCATGCGGGAATGGCCGGACACCATGAAGGCGAGCAGGACGCGCTCCAGCGTGGTGTCCTCGTCGATGCCCTCGATGTCGGCGCGCGCCACCATCACGTCGTCGACCCGGGTCTCGGCGAGATGGAGGATGTTGCGGATCATCTCGCGCTCGCCGGCGGAGAAGCCGTCCTCGCCGGCCTCCTCCAACGCGGTCTCGAGATTTTCACGGAGATCGGCGGCGGAGGTCTTCCAGCCCATCGCCGCGCGCAGGCGATCGAGCCAACTCTCGCCCGATCGGTAGGGGGATTCGCCACGGGTGTCGGAGGCCTTGGCCGTCTCACCCGTGGTGCCGGTACTCTGGGAATGCGCGTCGGTCATCTCGGGTGGTTCTCTCCTCGCCCGCTCCGCCCCGATGGTGCGGCGGGCGGCGCGGACCTGTCAATCGATCGCTTCGCCGTAGGGGTCGGCGATGCCGAGGCCGGCCAGGATCTCGACCTCCAGCGCCTCCATCTCCTCGGCTTCCTCGTCGGTCTCGTGATCGAAGCCGAAGAGGTGGAAGAGACCATGGACGAGGAGGTGGGCGAAATGATCCTCGAATCGCTTGCCCTCGTCCACCGCCTCGCGCGCCGTGGTCTCGTGGGCGACGACGACGTCGCCGAGCAACGGGCCGGGCTCCTCCTCGTCGGCGTCGGCGCCGGGGAAGGAGAGGACGTTGGTGGGGCTGTCCTTGCCGCGCCAGTCGCGGTTGAGGACGTGGACGCGGGCGTCGTCGGAGAGCACCACCGACCACTCCGCCGCCACCGGCACGATCAGCTCGGGACGGGCTGCGACCGCGGCGGCGACCCGCTCGATCAGCGGGCGCCAGCGCGCCTCCTCGCCCCAGGCCTCGGCCTCGACGGCGACGTCGACGGCGATCGTCGGGGTCTCGCTCACGACCGATCTCCGCCGGCCGACGGATCGATGCCGTATTTGTCGCGCAGATGGCCGGCGTCGACCGGCGGCGGGGCGACCGGACGGGCGCGCGCCTCCCGCTCGACGGCGAGACGCTCGCGCGAGGCGTCGTCGTAGGCCTTGACGATGCGGGCGACGAGCTCGTGACGGACCACGTCCTTTTCGGTGAAGTTCACGCGGATCATCCCCTCCATGCCGGAGAGGATCTCCAGCGCGTCGACCAGACCGGAGCGGGTGCCGGGCGGCAGATCGACCTGGGTCGGATCGCCGGTGACGATCATCTTGGAGTTTTCGCCGAGACGGGTGAGGAACATCTTCATCTGCATGGCGGTGCAGTTCTGCGCCTCGTCGAGCAGCACCACCGCGTTCGACAGTGTCCGGCCGCGCATGAAGGCGAGCGGCGCCACCTCAATCATGCCGGACTGCAGGCCGCGCTCGACCTTTTCCGCCGGCATCATGTCGTAGAGGGCGTCGTAGAGCGGGCGCAGATAGGGATCGACCTTCTCCTTCATGTCGCCGGGCAGGAAGCCGAGGCGCTCGCCGGCCTCCACCGCCGGACGAGAGAGGATCAACCGATCGACGTCGCCGCGTTCGATCAGGGCGGCGGCATAGGCGACCGCCAGATAGGTCTTGCCGGTGCCGGCGGGGCCGATGCCGAAGACGAGGTCGGCGCGGTCCATGGCGCGCACGTAGGCGTCCTGGGCCGGGGTGCGGGCCGACACGGTCTTGCGGCGGGTCGAGATCTGCGCCGGAGTGAAGCGGGACTTGGGCTCGAGGGTCGGCAGCGGCAGTTGTTCGGCTTCGTTCTCGGCCATGCGGATCGCTCCGTCGACGTCGCCGGGGTGGACCTCGCGACCGGCCTGCAGGCGTTCCCACAAGGTCTCGAGCACCCGGCGGGCGCGATCGCAGGCCTCGTGCGCGCCCTTGATCGTCACCTGATTGCCGTGCGCGACGGTGGAGACGTGCAGACGGCGCTCGATCTCGGCGAGGTTCTGGTCGAACTGGCCGAAGAGATCGGACACCAACCGGTTGTCGTCGAAGGCGATGACGACGTGGGTCATGTCCGAGGCATGGCCCGTCACCGGGAAGTCTTCGGACGACGGGCGCTTCGCATCCTTCACGTGGCGGCTCCGGCTCGGAGGGAGGGATTCGCGGGACGGCTCGACGGCGTTTCGATCAGCGTAGCCGACAGCGAGTTGGTGGCAACCGCGTCGATGCGAACCCGGGCGATCGTCCCCAAGAGTTCCATCGGCGCGTCGAGATGGACCGCCTGCAACCAGGGCGATCGGCCGGCGAGCTGGCCGGGACGGCGGCCGGGCTTCTCGAGCAGCACGTCCATCTCCATGTCGAGGCGCGACAGGTTGAAGGCGCGGGTGCCGGCGTCGATCACCTCCTGCAGACGGGCGAGGCGCTCGATCTTGACCGCCTCGGCGATCTGCTCGGCCTCCCCCGCCGCCGGGGTGCCGGGACGGGCGGAATATTTGAACGAGAAGGCGGAGGCGTAGCCGACCGCCTCGACGATCGCCAAGGTCGCGCGGAAATCGTCTTCCGTCTCGCCGGGGAAGCCGACGATGAAGTCGCCGGACATGGCGATGTCGGGGCGGGCGGCGCGGATGCGGTCGATCAGGCGGAGGTAGTCGTCGGCGGTGTGACGGCGGTTCATCGCCGCCAGGATCCGGTCGGAGCCGGACTGAACGGGAAGATGCAGCCAGGGCATCAACTGCGGCAGGTCGCGGTGGGCGGCGATCAGATCGTCGCTCATGTCCCGGGGATGGCTGGTCGTATAGCGGATGCGGTCGAGACCGGGGATCTCGGCGAGCGCCCGGCACAGGCGGCCGAGGCGCCAGCTGTCGCCGTCCGGCCCCTCGCCGTGGAAACCGTTGACGTTCTGCCCGAGCAGCGTCACCTCGCGCACCCCGGCCTCGGCGAGGCGGCGGGCCTCGGCGAGGATGCGGTCGACGGGGCGCGAGGTTTCGGTGCCGCGGGTATAGGGCACGACGCAGAAGGTGCAGAACTTGTCGCAACCTTCCTGCACGGTGAGGAAGGCGGTCAGCCCGCGGGCGATCGTCTTCTCCCGCGACGGCGGGGCCAAGTGATCGAACTTGTCCTCGATCGGAAACTCGGTCTCGACCACCCGGGCGCCGTTGCCGGTGCGCGCGATCAGGCCGGGCAGGTGGTGATAGCTCTGCGGGCCGAACACCATGTCGACCACGGGCGCGCGGCGGGCGATCTCGCGGCCCTCGGCCTGGGCGACGCAGCCGGCGACGCCGACCAGCAGCTTCTCGCCGCGCTCGGCCTTCTCGGCCTTGAGCACGCGCATGCGGCCGAGCTCGGAATAGACCTTCTCGGAGGCCTTCTCGCGGATGTGGCAGGTGTTGAGGATGACGAGATCGGCCTCCTCGGCGCTTCCCGCCTCGACCCAGCCCTGCGGCGCCAACGTGTCGGCCATCCGCTCGCTGTCGTAGACGTTCATCTGGCAGCCGTAGGTCTTGATGAAGACCTTCCTCGTTTCGTTCATCGCTCTCTTTCTTGCGGGAAATGCCGGATCCGTCCCGATCCTCTAGCGCAGAACGCGATCGCGGAAAACACCGGTCGGAGCGGCGAGGCGCCGATTTCGGCTGCGCGTGGCGGCGCCGCGTCAGGGCCTGAGGCGGGCGCGCAGACCGTCGCGGACGGCCCCCTCGAGTTCGGCGGCGAGCGCCTTGCGGTCGGTCGTGGCGGCGAAGGGGCGCGCCTCCCCCCACACCACGTCGACGTCGACGCCGCCGGCGGTGAAGACGCCCCACAGGTGCGGGGCGAGCTCCATGTCGCCGGTCCAGCCGACGCGCGGGCGTTCGGCGCGGCCGATCGGCATGCCGCCGATGCGGGTGTAGGCGACGGTCAGCGGCTGCACCCGCACCTCGGCGTGTCCGCCGGCGTCGATCGCGGCGCGCGCCGCCCCGAGCAGCGCCGAGCGGAACGGCAACACCTCGTCGCCGAGCGAGGAGGTGCCCTCGGGAAACAACACCATGCAGTCGCCGGCGGCGAGGCGGGCGCCGAGTTCGCCGGCCGCCTTGCCGGTGGCGGTGCGGCGGGTGCGATCGACGAAGACGGTGCGCTGGAGCTTGGCGAACAGGCCGAACAGCGGCCAGGTCGCCACCTCCGCCTTGGCGACGAAGGAGATCGGCATCAGCGAGGCGATCACCGAAATGTCGAGCCAGGAGGCGTGGTTCGGCGTCACCAGCAGCGGGCGGCCGAGGTCGGGGGCGCCGTGGACGTGGACGCGGACGCCGAGGGCGGCGAGCGCGCGGCGATGCCACCACGGCGGCAGACGGCCGGCGAGTTTCCAGCCGCGCCGGACCGCCAGCATCTGCACCGGCAGCGCGACCGAGGTCACCGCCGCGAGGCGGGCGAGGGCGACGGCGGCGAGGAAGCGCCTCATGCGGGTCAGGTCTCGTCGGACTCGTCGAGCGGCACGCCGTAGAGCTCGAGGCGATGATCGACCAACCGATAGCCGAGCTCGCGGGCGATGAACTGCTGCAGCTTCTCGATGTCGGTGTTGCGGAACTCCACCACCCGGCCGGAGCGCAGGTCGATCAGGTGATCGTGGTGGTCGTCCGACACCGTCTCGTAGCGCGAGCGGCCGTCGCGGAAGTCGTGGCGCTCGATGATGCCGGTGTCCTCGAACAGCTTCACCGTGCGATAGACGGTGGAGATCGAGATGCGCTTGTCGATCGCGGCGGCGCGGCGGTGCAGCTCCTCGACGTCCGGGTGATCGAGCGAGGTCTCGATGACGCGGGCGATGACGCGGCGCTGGTCGGTCATCCGCATGCCGGCGGCGACGCAGCGGTCCTCGAGCGGACCTTCGGGCAGGGTGCGATCGGGTTTCATCGGCGTCTGGTTCACGGGCGACCTCCCGGGCCGGATCGATCACGTCTCTCGCGATTAACGAAGATCGGCGCGCATGACAAGCGCGGTCGCCCCCGGCACGCTGCCGTGGGCGTAGTATCCGCGCCGTTCACCGACCTTCTCGAACCGCAGGCGGCGATAGAGGGCGAGGGCGGCCTGATTGCCGGCATCGACCTCGAGGAAGAGATGGGCGACACGGTCGCGATAGAGCCGGCGCATCGCCTCCTCCATCAGCGCGCGCGCGACGCCGCGACGGCGATGGGTCGGCGCCACCGCGACGGTCAGGACCTCGGCCTCGTCGGCGACCGAGCGAATCAGCACGAAGCCGACCGCCGACCGCGAGCCGAAAGCGTTGGCGCGGCGGGCGACGACGCCGAAAACCGTCTCCTCGCGCAACAGTGCGGCGAGATCGGCGGCGGTCCAGGCGGCGCCGGGAAAGCTCGCGCCGTGCAACGCGGCGAGGCGATCGACGTCCTCCGCCCAGGCCTCCTCGAAGACCAGCAGCGGCATCGAGCTCCAGGCGAGCACCGGTGCAGCCCAGGCGGCGCCCCAGTCCCACAGTTCGTCCCACAGGCTCATCGCGTTCCCCCACCGAGCAGCGCCTCGGGGGTCAGACGCGCCAACCGGGCGCCGTCCTGCGGCTTGGCGTCGGCCGGCCGCACGTAGAGCGGCGACGGCTTGACGCAGGCGCCGCAGGCGTCGAGACGGGCGAGGGCGAGGCGGGCGATCGTCTCGATGCCGGGGACGGTCGGAGCGGCGAGCACCTCGAGGGCGGGCGCGTGGGCCGCGACCAGCGGCGCGCCGGTGCCGATCAGCACCGCCTCGGCGGTGATCGAGGCCTCGGCGACACGCACCGGCGAGCTCACCTCGGCACGGCCGAGGGCGTGGCCGTCGGCGTCGAAGCCCTGGGCGTAGACCTCGTCCTTGCGGGCGTCGAGCGCGGCGAGGACGGCGCGGCCGGGGCGCAGCGCCCGCCCCTCGGCGGCCAGCGCCTCCAGGGTGGGCACGCCGACCGAGGGCTTGTGGGCGGCCAGCGCGAAGCCGCGCACCGCCGCCACACCGATGCGGATGCCGGTGAACGAGCCGGGGCCGACGGTGGCGGCGAAGGCGTCGATCTCGGCGAGCGTGGTGCCGGCGCGGTCGAGCAGCGCTTCGATCGCGCCGATCAGACGTTCGGCGTGGCCGCGACCGATGATCTCGGTCTCGGCGACCACGTCGACGCGATCGCCCTCCCGGGTCAGGAGGGCGACGGCGAGCGCCTCGAGGGCGGTGTCGACGGCGAGCAGTTTCATGGATGTCTTCCTACCTCGGATGACGGCCGCGGATCATCGCGACATTGGTCGAGACGACCGGCGACGCGCCGACCTCGGGCAGGACGACGCGGGTCCGCCGCTCACGAGGCGGCGCGGACCTCACGGATCTCCGGAATGAAGTGCTTCAACAGGTTCTGCACGCCGTTCCGCAGCGTCGCGGTCGAGGACGGGCAGCCCGAGCAGGCGCCGCGCATCGTCAGGTAGACGATGCCGTCGTCGTAGGAGTGGAAGGTGATGTCGCCGCCGTCGCCGGCGACCGCCGGGCGGACGCGCTCGTCGAGCAGCTGCTTCACCGTGGCGACGATCTTGAGATCGGCCTCGGAATAGTCGTGCGCGGTCTCGGCGGCGGCCTCCTCGACCAGGAGCGGCGCGCCCGACATGAAGAATTCCATGATCGCGCCGAGGATCGCCGGCTTCAGGTGCTGCCACTCCGGCCCGTCCTTGGTCACCGACACGAAGTCGGCGCCGTAGAACACGGCGGTGACGCCGGGAACGCCGAACAGACGCGCGGCGAGCGGCGAGGCGGCGGCCTCGACGGAGGAACGGAACTCGCGCGAGCCCTCGCCCAGCACCTTGCGGCCGGGGACGAACTTCAGCGTGGCGGGATTGGGAGTGACTTCGGTCTCGATGAACATCGCTTCTCCTCTCTCGGTTTCAAGGGCCGAGCCGGATTGGACGATTTCCAGATAGGGCCTTCGGGGGCGTGCGTAAAGCGTCGCGGCGGCGATCAGGCGATCGCGGAGATCTCGTCGTCGGAGAGATGGCCGGGAACGATGGTCACCGGCACCGGAAAAGTGCCGGCGGCGCGGCCGATCGAGGTGACCAGCGGACCCGGCCCCTCCGAGGAAGTGCCGGCGGCGAGCACCAGCACGGCGATGTCCTCGTCGGCCTCGATCAGGCGCATCACCTCGGTCGCCCGCGCGCCCTCGCGGATCACCGTCTCCGGATCGATCGCGGCGATCGCCTTCACCCGCGCGACGACGTCGGCGAGGATCTGTTCGGCCTCGGCGTGCGCCTCGGCGCGCATCACCTGCTCGACGCCGAGAAAGCCGCGGAAGTCGGCGTCGTCGACGACGTGCAGCAACACCAGCACGCCGCCGGTGTGCTCGGCGCGGCGCGCGGCGAACACCACCGCGCGATCGCACTCCTCGGTGTCGTCGACGACGACCAGGAACTTGCGCCGGTGACCGGCTTCGAGAGAGCGACGTTTGAGACCCATGGGCGCGAAGCTGCCATCCGCTCGCGGCGATGGCAAGGGGGGCGCCGGGACCGCCGGCGCGCCCTTCGCCGCAGATCGATCGGTCAGCGCAGGAAGCCGACCACGTCCTTGACCGCGGTCATCACCGGCTCGGCGATGACGCGGGCGCGCTCGGCGCCGGAGGCCAGGACGCCGTCGATGTAGGCCGGATCGGCGGCGAGCCGCTTCATCTCGGCGCCGACCGGGCCGAGTTTCTCCACCGCGAGGTCGGTCAGCGACGCCTTGAAGGTGGAGAACTGCGAACCGCCGTATTCGCCGAGCACGGCGGCGGCGGAGGTGCCGGCGAGCGCGGCGTAGATGCCGACCAGATTCTCCGCTTCGGGACGGCCGGAGAGGCCCTCGACCTCGCTCGGCAGCGGCTCGGGATCTGTCTTGGCCTTGCGGAGCTTCTGGGCGAGGGTGTCGCGATCGTCGGCGAGGTTGATGCGGGAGAGGTCGGAGGGATCCGACTTCGACATCTTCTTGGTGCCGTCGCGCAGGCTCATGACGCGGGTCGCCGGACCCTGGATGATCGGCTCGGGCAACGGGAAGAAGCGCGGGCCGAAGCCGAGCTCGGCGATGCGGTCGCGATAGTCGTTGTCGAACTTCTGGGCGATGTCGCGGGTCAGCTCGAGGTGCTGCTTCTGATCCTCGCCGACCGGCACGTGGGTCGCCTTGTAGAGCAGGATGTCGGCGGCCATCAGGCTCGGATAGGCGTAGAGGCCGAGCGAGGCGTTCTCGCGGTCCTTGCCGGCCTTCTCCTTGAACTGCGTCATGCGGTTCATCCAGCCGAGCCGGGCGATGCAGTTGAACACCCAGGCGAGCTCGGCGTGCTGGTGGACGCGGCTCTGGTTGAAGACGATCTGGGTCTTCGGATCGATGCCGGCGGCGAGGAAGGCGGCGGTCACCTCGCGGATCGACTTCTGCAGCTCGGCCGGATCCTGGAACACCGTGATCGCGTGCATGTCGACGACGCAGTAGACACAAGGATGGGTCTCCTGCAGCGCGACGAATTTGACGATGGCGCCGAGATAATTGCCGAGGTGCAGGTTTCCGGTCGGCTGAACCCCGGAGAAGACGCGGGGTTCGAAGGTGGCGGCGATGTCGTCGGTCATGTCGGATGGTTCCCTCACGGGCGGCGCCTCGGGGGGGGCGTCTCGTTCGCGGCGGGTTATGCGCGATCCGTCGGCGGCTCGCAAGACGCCTCGGATCTTCGACGCCGGCGCGCGGCGGCGAGACCGGCGAGGGCGGAGACCTCGACGCCGCCGAAACCGACGAGCAGCCCGGCG
>JAAYVT010000349.1 GCA_012517025.1 Phyllobacteriaceae bacterium
AGCGCGGCGGCGATGGCGGCGCGCTCGAGATCGTCGGCCTCGTGCTCGATCGCGACGAGATCGCCGAGCGCGGCGAGCGCATCCTCGACGTCGGCGCGATGGCCCTCGGGCACGCAAGAAGCGGCGTCGGCCATCCGCGTCGCCGCTTCCGCCGCGCGGACGGCGGCGGTCGCCAGACCGGCGAGACGCTCGTCGCCGCGATCGCCGGGCTCGGCCGGCGGCAGCACCGACAAATAGAAGGCCGCCTCCTCGAGCGCGTCGATGCTCTCCTCCATCGCGTCGATCAGCGGCTCGACCTCGGCGGCGAGGCCGAAACGCTCGGCCCCGAGCCGGAGATCGAGGGCGAGACGATCCGCCTTCTCCTCGATCCGCTTGGCCGTCGTGGCGAAGGCGGCGACGTCGCGGTCGGCGCCGCCGCGTCCGGCGATCGCCTCGGCGAGACCGGCGGCGAGCGCGTGGGCCAGACCGGCCTGGGCGACGACGCCCTGCAGCAGCGAACTGCCGGAGCGCTCCAGCCGACCGGCGAGATCGGCGTCGACGCCGTCGCGCACCAGCCGGTCGGAGCGGCCGGCGAGCAGGCTCTCGGCGGCGATCCGCAGCACCTGCCCGAGGAAGTCGACGGCGACCCGCGCGCCGAGCGCCCGGTCGAGGCGGACGCCGTAGCCGATCCGCCCGGCGGCGACCCGTTGCACCGCCCCCTCGACGAGGCCGGCGCCGCCCATCTCCAGGAAGGCGCGGTGGCCGAAGCGACGCTCGGCGGCGCGGCGCAGGATCTCCACCGCCTCGCACTTGCCGACGAAGCGCTGCAGTTGTTTGCGTGCCTTGTTCCAGTCGATCAGGAAGACCAGCGCCGCGCCGATCGCCTCGAGCCCGCGCGCTCGAACGCGCTCGTCGTCGCTCGCCAGCGTCGCGGTGACCAGATGGAAGGCCTCGCCTTCCGCCAGCCCGGCGACCCGGCGCTCGCTCGGCTTCGACCAGACGAGCTCGGGGAGCGGATCGAACAGCGACACGAAGAAGGCGGCGCGGACGCGGTGGACGTCGGTGTAGGTCAGGGTGATCTCGGCCGATCGCACCGTCACGCACAGGACGTGGGCGTCGGTGGTGCCGATGTCGTTCTGGATCGACAGGCGATCGCCGAAGCGGGCGACGGTGGTGTCGAGACCGGGATGATCGAACTTCAACCGCCGGGTGGTGTTCACCCCGCGCATGAAGGCGGCGACCAGCGGCCGGTCGGCCGGCGTCAGGCCGGAACAGCGAGCGCCGTCGACCTCCTCCTCGGCGTGCTCGGCGGCGAGGCGGTTCAGCCGCTTGTGCAAATCCATCACCAGGCGATGGAGGCCGTCCGCCTCCCCGCCGGCGGCGGTGATGGCGCGCACCCGCTCGACGGCGATCGCGTCGCCGTCGACGCCGAGGCTCGGCGCGAGGTCGCGGCGGCGGTCGCGGAAGGCTTCCGCCTCCTCGACCCGACCGGCGGCGAGGGCGTCGATCATCACGTCGACGTCGCGGCCGAGATCCTCGAGCAGCGTCGCGACCCCGGGCGCCGACACCGCGTCGGACCCGAGCGCGGTGGCGCCGGCGAGGAGATCGGCGAGGCCGCGCGGGTCGAGCCCGGCGGCGCGCGCCTCCTCGGTGAGATCGACCGGCGTCTCCACCGGATCACGGGCCCGGCGGACGGCGGCCTGCAGCGCGGTCATCCGGAGTTTGGCGCGATCGTTGGCGGCGAGGGCGTCGTGGATGCGGCGCGGCAGCAGCAGCGCCTCCTCGCCGAGATGCGCGACGACGGCGATCTTCGCGATCATGAGCCGCTTCCTCCTCGCAAGCGGGGCGACACTAGCGCGCTCGGCGCGAGGCTCCTTGAGGCAGGTCATTCATCGGACCGTCACATCTTCGCATTCGTCGGGCTCGGTCGCCGATCGATCAGCCGACGAAATTTCCGCCGATCCTTTCCCGCTTCCGGTTCCGATACGGGGGATGACGATTTCGTATGCAATTGCTCGAGACGCGACCGACGGCACCTTCGTGCCCCGGCGACGGACGCCCGCGAAAGTCGTTCGATCCGGCGGAGTTTCGCGGTTCCTCGCGACTTGGCAAGGAACTTGATCGGGGCGAGCGGCGCGACGCCTCGGTCGCGCCACAGCTTCCGGGACCTCGCATGACCAGCACGGACGGACGCCCCCCCGTCGAGTTCGACTTCCGCGCCCTCTCGGCCCGCGACCGCTACAAATTGATGATCGGAACGATCGTGCCGCGGCCGATCGCGTTGGTGACGACGGTCGATGTGAACGGGCGGTTCAACGCCGCGCCGTTCAGCTTCTTCAACTGCCTGTCGGCCGATCCGCCGATCTTGGCGCTCGGCATCGAGAACCATGCCGACATGTCGTTCAAGGACACGGCGGCGAACATCCGGGCGACCGAGGTGTTCACCGTCAACATCGTGTCGATGGCGATCGCCGAGGCGATGCACGTGTGCGCCGCCGCCTTTCCGCCCGGCGTCGACGAGATCGCGGTGGCCGGACTGACGGCGGTGAAGGGGCGGACGATCGCCGCGCCCCACCTCGCCGAGGCGCCGGCCGCCTTCGAATGCCGTCGCCACACCACGCTCGAGATCGGCCGGTCGCGCGAGATCGTGCTCGGCGAGATCCTGTTCGCCCACTACCGCCCCGAGGTGATCGACGCGGAGCGACTGCGGATCGATCCCGTCGCCCTCGACGCGATCGCCCGGCTCGGCGGCGACACCTGTTCGACCATCCGCGATCGCTTCGAGATGAAGACGCCGAAGGCGGAAGACCTCCCCCTCGTCCCGGACGGGGAGCGGGAGCGGCGATGAGCGGCGTCCTTCCCTCCGCGGCGGCCGCGTCGGCGGG
>JAAYVT010000350.1 GCA_012517025.1 Phyllobacteriaceae bacterium
CGACTTCTGGACGGGCAACACCTACGGCTCCTTCTTCGAGCCGGCCCATTCGGACAGCAACATCAACCTCCTCGGCTACACCTTCGCGTTCGGCAACGGCATCACCGCCTCCGTCGCGATCGAAGATCCGTCGACCGGTTCGGCCCGCGGTCGCAACGGCGCGTTCAGCTACGATAAGCTGGCGGTTGGCGATGCCCTCGGTTCGTCCACCTATTATGGTGGCGTGAAGTATCCGGATCTCGTTGCCAACGTGAACATCACGCAGGCTTGGGGCTCCGCTCAGATCATGGGCGCGCTCCATAACAACTACGGTTCCGCGAAGTCCTTCAAGGATGCCCTGGTTCCGGCGACTGTCTACGGTGTCGACAAGGACAAGTGGGGTTATGCGATCGGCGCCGGTGTGACCGTCAACCTGCCGATGCTCGGCGCGGGTGACGTCGCCTCGCTGCAGGCCGTTTACTCCAAGGGGGCGACCGACTACGCCGCTGCTGGCTATTCGAGCTGGAACAACGACTTCTTCGTCGTGGGTACCACCATCGAGCAGAGCACTGCGTGGAGCGTCGGTGCCGGTCTGACCCACAACTGGACCAAGACCGTGTCGACCGCCGTGGAAGCTTCTTATCTGAAGTATGACGCGGCCAACCTCGACGCCGACTATTCGCAGATCGACGTCCAGGGCAACGTGGTGTGGGCTCCGGTCTCTGGTCTGACCATCGGTGCCGAAGTCGAGTATCGTAAGGTGGACTTCACTTCTGCGACGACGGCGGCTCAGGGTGTGAAGGACGGCGACGCGGTCGTCGGTCTCCTCCGCGTGCAGCGCAAGTTCTGATCCGATGCGCCGTGAGGCGCGCAGGAAAAAGTACGAGAAGCCCGGCGGTTATCCGCCGGGTTTTTTGTTTTCGCGGGCGGGTGATACCGGACTCCGGTGGGGAATCGCCGGCGGTCGAATCGTCGGCGCGGGCGGGTGGCGAGGGCGCGCTCCGCGCCGGCCCACACGCCTCCCGCGAGCGGCGCGCGACGGTTCGACTGCCCGGTGGGGCGCGAAAGCGGGCCGTGTTTATCCCTCGTTTACGAATTGCGTCCGGCATGCGGCTTTTTGTGGCCTTTGCGCCACAGTCCTTCGTCGAACGCCGCGCGGTGGGGCGGAAGGCCTTTTCTCCCGAGGAAGACACTGTATCGTCCTCTCAGCCGGTGACTGAACGGACGAATGGCCGTGACGTCGTCCGTGGGGTCGGGTCAGGATCTCACCCGGTGTCAGTTGAAGACAGGGGGAACACATGAACTTCAAGCTCGCTCTCGCGGCCGCCGCGGTCGTCGGTCTCGCCGGCACCGCCCAGGCTGCCGATCTCGCCAAGAAGGCTCCGGCCGCGGCGAACTACGTGAAGATCTGCGACGCCTACGGCGCCGGTTACTTCTACATCCCGGGCTCCGAAACCTGCCTGAAGATCGGCGGCTACGTCCGCGCCGAGGTTCGTACCGGCAACTCCGGCTCGTATTTCGGCGCCACTGCCAAGTTGGGTCCGATCAACCAGTCGCAGCGCAGCGGCAACGGTGTGTACACCCGCGCTCGTGCGAACATCAACTTCGATGCCCGTACCGCGACCGAGTACGGCCTGCTGCGTTCCTACATCGAGTTCTGGCTCACCAACAGCTCGGGTGACAACGGGACGATCGGGACGAACCTGCGTCAGGCCTTCGTCCAGTTCGGTGGTCTCACCGCCGGTCGTGCGACCTCCTTCTTCGACTTCATCGAAGGTGGGTACAACATCGGCAACATCGAGCCCGATTCGTCCGACCAGCGCCGCAACCTCTTGGGCTACACCCAGGCTTTCGGCAACGGCATCACCGCTTCGCTGGCGATCGAAGACTGGTCGACTCAGGATGATCTGCCTGCCCTCAAGAACTACGGTTACGGCTGGCAGCATGAGGGTGTGAAGTATCCCGACGTTGTCGCCAACGTGAACATCACCCAGGCTTGGGGTCGTGCTCAGGTGATGGGTGCTCTGCACTCCGTCTATGGCACGTCCACGACCGCCGTGGGTGTCACGAGCGGTGTCAATTCGGACAAGTGGGGCTACGCGATCGGCGGCGGCGTCGAGTGGTGCATGTTCCTGCTGCGTCCGCACGTGGTCGATCACCGCGTTGCGGGCGAGCCGGAAGAGCCAGGCGCCGAACGGCAGCCCGCGATC
>JAAYVT010000001.1 GCA_012517025.1 Phyllobacteriaceae bacterium
ATGGCCAATCTCCTCGGCATCGAGGATCTGATGATCCTCACGTCGGTCCCGCGCGTCGCCATCGACTTCGGCAAGCCGACCCAGCGGGCGCTCGAGCGGGTGAGCCTCGCCGAAATCCGCCGCCATCATGCCGACGGCCAGTTCCCGCCCGGCAGCATGGGGCCGAAGATCGATGCGGCGATCCAGTTCCTCGAGGGCGGCGGCAAGCGCGTGCTGATCGGCCGTCTCGCAGACGCGGTGCCGATGTTGCGCGGCGAGACCGGAACCCACATCGTCGCCGACGAGATCGAGGCGGCCCCCCGCCTCGAGGCGGTGTGAGCGGAAAATCGAGGAACCGACGGGCGCACGATGCGGACGAGACCGGCGACGACGATCGGGGCTGCGGCCGCCCGCATCCTCGAGCAGCGTGGACGAGGGCGGGTGATCGCCGTCTTCGCTCGCAGTTTCTACCTCGAGTTCGCGGCCGGTCTCGTCTGTGTCGGACCGACCGACTTCGGCCCCGGTCCGATGCATCTCCTCGTCGACGTCGACGAGCCGGGCGAGGCCGCCGAAGGCGTCGCCCTCGGCGATCCGGCGGCGGTGGGTGGCGATCGGCTGCGCGTCGGCGGAGCGGGTTTCGACTTCGCCGGGCTCGCCCCCTGGCGGGCGCCGCGCCCCGGACCGCCGTCACGGCGGGCTCTGGCGCGCGGTCTCGAGCTGCTGGCGGTCGCGGTCGAACGGCGCTCGCCGGTCGGCCTCGGCGTTCTCGTCGGCGGCCTCTGCCGTGGCGAGACCCTCTCGGGGGGAAGCCTCGACCCGCTCCTGGCGCCGGCGGCCGACCCGATCGCCGCCTTCACCGCCTGGGCCGGCGCGGGAGGCCGAGATCCGGTGCCGGACGCTTCGCGGCTCGTCGGCCTCGGTCCGGGTCTGACGCCGTCCGGCGACGACTTCCTGGCCGGCTTTCTCGTCGCCCTGCGCCGGCTCGGGCGTGGCGGGATCGCCGACGCGGCGGCGCGCATCGTCGTGCCGCTCGCCGCGACGGCCACCAATTCGATCGCCGCCGCCCACCTCGCTCACGCCGCCGAGGGTGAGACGGCGGCGCGGTTCGTCGATCTCTTCGACCGCATCGCCGCCGGCGACGACGCGGCGGCGTTCCTCGACCGGGTCGCGGCCGTCGGCCACACCTCCGGTTGGGACGGCCTCGCCGGCATGGTCGCCGCCGGCGTCGCGGTCCTCGGTCGAAGCGCTCCGCCGCGCCCGACAACCTGAGACCGGCGAGGTCGACGGGCACGCGCCGGGGTCCTTTGCCGGTTCGTGACCACGGCGCTACGTTGGTCGTCGTCCGCCCTTCGCCTCCCGCCGCGTCTCTCGCGGAACATCGAGGCTCATCCGTCGAGTTCTCGCGATGGACTTCCGCCTTCCCAATCTCGACCTCGAGGCCGTCCGAACCTTCGTCGCGGTGGCGCGCCTGAAGAGCTTCTCGGCCGCCGCCCAGCAACTCCATCGAACCACCTCGGCGGTGAGCTACCGCATCAAGGCGCTCGAGGACGGCATCGGCACGCCCCTCTTCGTGCGGACCACCCGCAACGTCACCCTCACCCCGGCCGGCCACGTCCTGCTCGACAAGGCGGGGCAGATCTTCGAATGGCTGCAGGGGCTCCCCGACGAACTGCGCCAGGTCGGCGAGAACGTCGAACCGCGATTCACCCTGGTGATCAACAACTTGCTCTACGATTCGGATGCGACGGCGCGGCTGCTCGCCCACCTGAACCGGACCTTTCCCCACACCGAGATCGCGATCCGCAGCGCCGTCTACATGGGGGTCTGGGACGAACTGATCCACAACGGCGTCCACATGGCGCTCGGGGCGCCGGGCTTCCACACCATCAACGACGATTTCGAGACCCATCCGCTGGGGGCGATCCACTGGGTCTTCGTCATCGCTCCGGATCATCCGCTCGCCGCCCACACCGAACCTCTGACGAACGACGAGCTCAGGCGTTTTCCGGCCGTCAACGTGGAGGACACGGCGACCCGACTGGTCAAGCGCGTCGCTTGGCGCCTCGCCGGCCAGAAGGAGATGTTGGTGCCGGATCTGCGCACCAAGCTCGTCGCCCACGTCTCCGGCGTCGGCGTCGGCTTTCTGCCGACCACCATGGCACGGGAACAGGTCCGCGCCGGCCGCCTCGTCGAGCGCCGCGTCGTCCAGGGGCGTTCACCTTCGCCGCTGTCGCTGGTGTGGCGGCGCAATCACAATGGTCGCGTCGCCGCTCATTTGCGCGAACTCGTCCTGGCGAAGGCCGAATCTTTCGCCTTCCTCGCCGATCGGATCGACCCCGAAGTCGAACTGTGACGGACCGTCCGATCGGCCGAGGGCCACGGGCGCCGTCGACGGAAGCGGTCCCGGGAACCGGCATTTCAAGTGCCACCACCGAACCGGCCTCGAGAGACATTCGGGCAGGGCGGGCGCCGATTCCGGTTGCGACCGGGGTCCGTGGTCACGCGGCTCGATGGTGGGAACGACGAGCTTCCGACGGTCCCGGGCCATTCGCCGCGACCGTCACGAATCGAAATTCGTCAATCGGTATGGGTGGCGAAGCGACACGGTTGTTCGACCGCGTCGGGACGGGTGATTTCAATGGCTCGCCGTGTCGACGGGCCCTCGGACTTCGAGCCGATCCGTGGCCGAATGAATTGGGTGCGGCTCCTCGCCGGTTCGCTCGGCCTTGCCGTCGATTGCCTGAACACCGAGCCATTCGCCTCGTGCGACCAGATCGCGCGCCGTCGCTTCGATCTCACGGGCGACGGTATAGGCCGCCGGCGACAGCAGATTGGGCGAAATCGAGTAGAGATAATTGCGGCGTGAGATCGTCGCGTCCGAGATCCGCAGAGCCCGCCAGTCTCCGACGCGATCATGCTCGTGGCCGAGGGCCGACATCGGTTTGATGGTCGCTCCCATGCCGTCGAGGACGCAACTCATCAGGAGCGAGAGGGAATCGATCTCGGCGACGATCTGGGGACGGAGGTTGCGTTGGTGGAATTCGGCCACCACGCGCCGCCGAAGTCCGTGCGTGTTGGTCGGCAGGATCAACGGGATCTCGGCCACCTCGGCGATGGTCACGTCGGTGCGTCCCCGCGGGACCCAAGGGTGCGTGGTCGGGAAGAGGACGAACAGCTCCTCCTCGAGCAGCGCCGTCGAATCGAGCGTCGAAGAGACGTCGTTCGAGAAGAGGATCGCGAGATCCAATTGGCCGAGCCGCATCATGTGGGCGAGATGACCGCTCATGCCCTCCACGACGTTGAGCAGGATGCCGGGGTATTTCGCCCGGATCCGCTTCATAAGCGGCAAACCGAGCGCCAGAACCGTCGTCGCCGGCAGTCCGACCGAAACCATGCCCTGAACCTCGCCCGACTCCTTGCGAGCGATCGACAGGGCTTGGTCGATCTGACGCAGAACGAAGCGGGCGTGATGATAGAGGGCGAGCCCGTTCTCGGTCGGCGTCACGCCGCGCGAGGAGCGTTGCAGGAGCGGCTTGCCGACCTCGTCCTCGAGCTTGGCCAACTGCTGGGACAGCGCCGGCTGCGCCACGAAGAGGCATCGCGATGCCTTCGAGAGCGATCCGCTCTCGACGATCTGGGCGAAATAGCGAAGCTGTCTGAGATCCATGTCGCGCCGCGCCTTCTCTCGCGAGGGCCATAGGTTCGGCTTATGGCAGAGAACATGAAACGGTATTTTTCACTTATGTCAAATCGGTTTTAGATGGTGCCACAGAAGAACGAAGTCGGGCAGGAGACGCTTCGAATGGCGGAGGAATTCGCGCAAGGCGCATCGCCGCGGGTCATGCCCCGGTGTCGCCTGTTCATCGGTGGCGCTTGGGAGGACGGAGTCGAGACGGTCGCCGTTCTCGACAAATATCTCGGCCACACCTGCGCCGAGGCAGGGATCCCGTCGCGAGAGCAGGTGGGGCGTTGCGTGGCCGCCGCCGATCGGGCCTTCCGCGCCGCGTCCTTGGATCCCCACGAGCGTGGCGCGATCCTCGATCGCACCGCCGATCTCGTCGAGGCGCGTGTCGCCACCCTGATCGACATCTTGGTGCAGGAGGCGGGATTCACCCGCCGCGACGCGGCCGGCGAGATCGGACGCTGCGTCCTCACCTTCCGCCTGTCGGCCGAAGAGGCGCGCCGCTTCGGCGGCGAGATGGTGCCGATCGAGGGGGCACCGGGACAGAAGGGGCGGATCGGCTTCACGCTGCGTGTACCGCTCGGCGTGATCTGCGCGATCACCCCCTTCAATGCACCGCTCAACACCGTCGCTCACAAGATCGGCCCGGCTTTGGCCGCCGGCAACGCCGTGATCGTGAAGCCGTCGCTGCACACGCCGATGAGCGCCTGTGCCCTCGTCGAATGCCTGATCGACGCGGGCCTGCCGCCGTCGCTGGTGTCTGTCGTCAACGGCGGCGCGGACGTGGCGCGCTGGCTGCTCGAGGAGCCGTCCGTACGCTTCTACGCCTTCACCGGCTCGACCGAAGTCGGCCGCCGGATCCAGGCGAGCGCCGGGCTGCGCCGCACCCAGATGGAGCTCGGCTCCATCGCTCACTGCATTCTCTGCCGCGATGCCGATCTGGACGTCGCGCTGCCGAAGGTGATCAACGCCGCCTACCGCAAGGCCGGTCAGGTCTGTACCTCCATCCAAGTCCTCCTGGTCGAACGGGCGATCCTCGCCGAGGTCGAAAAGCGGCTCGCCGCGGCAGTTGCCGCGTTGCCTTGGGGCGATCCGCGCGAGGATGGCACGGTCGTCGGTCCGGTCATCTCGCCTGCCGCCGCCGATCGGATCGAAGCTTGGATCGAGGAGGCCGTGGCCCGTGGTGCCCGGCGGCTCGCCGGTGGTGCCCGCCGTGGATCGGTGGTGTCGCCGACGCTCCTCGCCGACGTGCCGCCCGGCACCGCTCTCGGTTGTTCCGAGGTGTTCGGCCCGGTCATGTGCATCGCCCCCTTCGACGGGCTCGCCGAGGCGATCGACCGGGTCAACGCCACGCCCTACGGTCTGGCGACCGGCATCTTCACCAAACGGTTGGACCACGCCATCGAGGCGGCGCGGCGGCTCGAAGTCGGCGGTGTCCACATCAACGAGACTCCGAGCTCCCGTGTCGATCTGATGCCCTACGGCGGTTCCAAGGACAGCGGATTCGGACGCGAAGGTCCGCATTGGGCCGTCCGGGAAATGAGCGAGGAACGAATGGTCACGCTCCTGGTCTGAGGACCGGGATCGCAGGAGGTGTCGTCGGTCATGACGAGGAAGAAGGGTGGCGAGGTCATCGCCGAATATCTTGTCGAACAGAAGGTGCCGTTCGTCTTCGGCATCTGCGGTCACGGCAACGTCGGAATTCTCGACGCTCTTCACGGCGTGCGCGATCGGGTCAGACTGATCTCACCGCGTCACGAACAGGCCGCCGGCCACATGGCCGACGCCTATTTCCGCGTGAAGCATCGGCCGGTGGCGACGCTGACCTCGACCGGGCCGGGGTCGGCCAACATGGTGATGCCACTCGTCACGGCGCTGTCGGATTCGTCCGCGTTCCTGGCGATCACCGCCGACGTGCCGACGTCGCAGGCCAATCGCGGCCCGTTCCAAGAACTCTACGCGCACAATCAGGCCGACTTCGCGCAGGTGCTGCGTCCGGTCGTCAAACGCTCGTTCCAGCCGAGCCGGGTCGACATGCTGCCGTTGGCGCTCCGGCAGGCCTTCGACACGATGGTCACCGGACGGCCCGGCCCGGTGAACCTCGACATCCCCTACAACGTGTTCCAGGAGGAGGACGAGGTCA